>JAEZBP010001181.1 GCA_023427125.1 Pseudomonadota bacterium
GATCAGGATCGCGCCCTCGGTCGCCTCCGCGTCCGGATCGCGCGAGGCCGACGGTCGCACGCCGGCTCGCGCGTCGCCGCCGTTCGGGGCGGGCGGCTTCTCGGTCCGCGCGCGTCGCGCGCTCACGCGCTTGGGAGGTGCCGCCGAGCCGTCCACCGACTCCGCGCTGACGCCCCCCTCGCGCCGCACCGCCTTGCGCGCGCGCGCGCTCGGACGCTTCGGCTTCGTCTCGCTCACGATCGCACTATCGGACGTTCCGAGGCCCGATGGCAACGCCCGGGATCACCCCTCGCTCGGCGCCGCGTCCTCGCTCGGGGCGCGCACGCTCGGAGACGAGGTGAGCTCGATCTGCGCCTCGAAGATCTCGCCGGCCGCGATCGTGAAGCTCGTGCGTCCGGTCAGCGGCTCCTCGAGCCGCGGATCCATGTACTCCCACGTGACGACGCGCTGGGCGGCCCCGGCCTGTCCGGCGCCCGCCTCGATGCCGGTGATGCGGAGCGCACGCCACGGCGCCGTCGCGAACGTCTCGGCGAACCACGCCTGCACCGCCTGGCGGCCGTCGTGGCGGTACGGGTCGCCGGTCTCGGTGCGCGTGAAGGGCTCGAGCAGCGAGCCCGCGTCGGCGAAGAGCCCCGCGACGGCGTCGGCGTCGCCGAGCGTGAAGTGCGCGGCGTAGCGCCGGACGATCTGGTCCTCGGCGAGCAGCGCGTCGGGCGCGCGCTCGTACACCATCCGCACCTCGAGCCCGTTGCACCACTGCGAGCGCTGCACGAGCACCTCGAGCCGCCCGTTCTGCACGCGCACCTCGCCGGGCCGCAGCTCTTCGGGGCGCCCGAAGCACTCGCGCGTCGCCGGCACCGGCACCCGCGCGACCTCCTCCATCTGCCAGTCCGCGCCGCCCTGAGGCGGCACGGCGCGCTGGACGACCGTCTGCTCGCACTGCTCGGTCGCGAAGAGCTGGTCGCTCACCAAGGTGAGGCCGCCGTCGCGCTCGCTGACGCGCAGCTTCGCCGCGTACCCGCGCGCCGACAGATCGAGCGGCCCCTCGGTGCAGTGCGCCTCGACCCACCGCCACTGCGATCCGTCGAGCCCGCGCGGCATCTCGGAGGTGCGGCGCGCGCCGGGGGTGCCGTCGAGATCCGCGGACTCGTCGGGGGTCGTGGACCGCTCCTGGCCGCCGCCGCAGCCGGCGAGCGCGAGCGTGAGTACGAGCAAGTGGGGGCGCATAGGTGCGGAAAGGAAGCCCGGACGCGCGGATCCGTCAAGTGGAGCCTTCACCCACACGGCCGCCGCCGAGGCTCCCGCGGCTTTTCACCAGAAGATGGAGCGCCGCTCCTTGAGGCCGCGGTTCACCATGCTCTGGATCGTCGCCTTGACCTTCTTGACCTTCTCCTCGATCACCGCGTCGTCGTCGTCGGGATCGCCCGAGAACCACATGGGCTCGCCGAAGTAGAGGCGGTAGCGGGTCGGAAGCGGGAAGGCCATCCCGAGGAAGAGCTGGGGGATCACGGGGAAGGCGGGCATCCCGAAGAGGCGCGCGAGCGGCTTCACGTTGGCGACGCTGACGAGCTGCTCCTCGCCGCCGACCACCGCCACCGGGATGATCGGGGCGCTCGCCTCGAGGGCCTGGCGCATGAAGCCGAGCCCGAAGTCGGTGAGCTGGTAGCGCTTATCGAAGGTCTTGCTGATGCCGCGCGAGCCCTCGGGGAAGACGACGAGCGCCTCCTCCTGCTCGAGCAGCCGGCGCGCGTTGTCGGGCGAGCCGACCACCTGGCCGCAGCGCGGGAAGAGCACCGAGACGAAGGGCAGCTCCGCCGACCAGCGCTCGACCATCGAGCGGGGGAAGCGCGGCGGCTCGGCGTCGAGCATCAGGGCGGTGCCGATGATCAGGCCATCGAGCGGGATCTGGCCCGAGTGGTTGGCGATCACCATCACGCGACCCTCGGGGAGCCGATCGATGCCGTGGACCTCCGTGCGGAAGTAGAAGCGATGGAGGAACGCCGAGAGCGCGAGCGCGTAGCGCGCGGTGTGCGGATCGAAGCCGAAGGGATCGACCCCCGCCTCGTTCGGGTGCATCGCGATGCGCGCGATGCGCGCGTCGAGCTCCTCGCCGAGCGCGTCCTCGGCGATGCGCACCATGCGATCGCCGAAGCGCGCGACGAGCTTCTCGAGGGCGCTCTCGGCCTGCTGCTGCTTGCGCCAGCCCAGCCCGGCGAACGGAACGAGCGACTCCCCTTCGTGCGGCATCCGCCGGAGCGTGCGAGAGCCGTCTTCGAGAGTCAATCGTGGGTGCTACACCGCCGCGGCGAGCGCCGGCTGGGCCGCGCGCTCGGATGCGCGCAGCCGCGCCCGCGACTCGCGCGCCGACGCGAGCCAGCCGCCTCGCGCGAGCCTCCACCAGTAGAGCGCCGCCACCGCGGTGATCTCGAGGCTGAGCCCGACCCAGCCGCCGAGCGCGCCCAGGCCCATCATGCGGCCGAGCAGCCAGGTGAGCGGGGGCGTGCAGACCCACGCGCAGCCGATGCCGATCATCGCCGGGTAGCGCACGTCGCCGGTCCCTCGCAGCACGCCGCGCGCGACCACCGCCGCGCCGTCGGCCATCTGGAAGAGCGCGGCCATCCACAAGAGGCTCCGCGTCGTCGCGACGAGCGACGGATCCGACGTGAACGCCGACGCGATCGGCCCCGCGCCCGCGACCAGCACCACGGTGCAGATCCCCGTGTAGGCGAGCGCGCCGACGAGCCCGATCCGCGCCACCCGACGCACCAGCCGCACCTCGCCCGCGCCGACGGCCTGCCCGGCCAGCACCGAGCCCGCCTCGCCGAGCGACATGGCCGGCAAGAACGAGAAGTGCGCCACCTGCAGCGCGATCTGGTGCGCGGCCAGCTCCTGATCGCCGAGCGACGCCACGATCGCCGTCAGCAGCGCGAACGAGCCCACCTCCATCCAGAACTGGAGCCCGGTCGGCAGGCCGACGGCCAAGAGCGCGCGCAGATCCTCCAGGCGGACCGGCCGCGGCCGCCAGTCGTCGCGCGCCTGCACCCACGCGACCACGAGCACCTCGATGATGAGCCCGCCGACCGTCGCCCACGCCGCGCCGATCACCCCGACCTCGAGCTCCACGATGAGGAGCCAGTCGAGCAGCATGTTGGCGACGTTGCCGGCCACCGCCGCGACCATCGCCGAGCGGGTGTCGCCCTGCCCGTAGCGGTGCTCGCGGACGGCGACGAAGATCATCACGAGCGGCGCCCCCAGCATCCGCACCGCCACGTAGTCGGCCGCGGGCGCGCCCGCGGCCGCGCTCGAGGCCAGCCGGTGGATCTGGCTCGCGAGGAGCTGCCCCGCGCCGAGCATCACGACGCCGAGCCCGAGCGCGAGCGCCAGCCCCGTCCAGAGCCACGTCCCCGCCCGCTCCGGATCGCCGGCGCCGTGGGCCTGGCTCACCAGCACGTTCACGCCGCGGAGCGCGCCGAACCCGAAGCACAAGAGCGTGAAGCACGCGACGCCGCCCAGGCCGACGCCGGCGAGCGCCGCCGCGCCGAGCCGCCCGACGAAGAGCGTCCCGACCAGCGTCATCACGCTGTAGCTGACGGTCGAGATCGCGATGGGCCAGGCCAGCCGCACGAGCTCGGGGAAGGGGCGACGTCTCCAGGGGAGCGAGCGCGAAATCCTGCGTTCCATGACGAAGACCTCGAAGGGAGCCGAATGAGAGAGGGACGAGAGCGCGTGAGCAGAAACGAAAAAGGCCGCGGGCTTGTCTCGCCCGCGGCCTCGAAGAGGGATCAGTCTCGAACGCGCGTCAGCGTCGTCCGCCTCCTCGGCCCGCGGGCGCGAAGCTCGTCCAGTCGCCACAGGTCGCATTAGCGACGGCGACCGAGCGATGCTTCGGCTGGCAGGAGAGCGGGCTCATCATTCCTCCGACGTGTGCTCAGGAACTGACATCGAGCCCGAGGCTCGTCAAGCGAGAAGTCCTCTCAACGGCGCGGATCAATGCCGAAGTCGCGCCGGAACTCGAGGCACTGAGGCGAGCCGCGCTCGAACTCGCGGCAGGTCGTGCCGCGCACCGCGTAGATCGAGCACGCGTTCTCACTCTCGGGCGTGCCGAGATGCACGCACGCCCCATCGTCCCTCGTCGCGAACGCCTGCTCGCCGAAGTGGCCAGGCTGGAGCGCCTCGCAGAGGTCCTCCCGCCCGATGCGGCGCCAGCGCACGAGGTCCTCCGCCGGGACCAGGATGCGCCCATCGTGCCCGGTGCGGCAGCACGCACCGCACGTCAGGCAGTCGAGCTCCATTGCTCAGCGAGCCTGCATCGCGCGCAGGTGATCTTCCAGCAGCGGCAGCCGATCGTTGCCCCAGAACATGGCGTCACCCACGAAGAAGGTGGGCGCGCCGAACGCGCCCCGCTCGACGGCCTCTCGGGTGGTTTGGCGCAGCGCGTCCTTCACCGCCGGATCCGAGCTCGCGGCGGCGAGCGCCTTCGCGTCGAGGCCCGCGGCGTTCACCGCGAACGCCAGCTCGTCGCCGCTCGAGAGGTCGCGATCCTCCACCCAGATGGCGCGGAAGAGCCCCATCGCGAGGCGCTCGGTCGCCTCCTCGCCGAAGCGCTGCTCGGCGGCGGTGAGGGCGCGCTGCGCGCTCAGGGTGTTGACGGGAAAGTGCGAGGACATGCGGAAGGGCACGCCGTAGCGCGCGGCCCAGCGCCCGAGATCCCCGAGCATCCAGCGCGCCTTGCTGGCCACGCGCGCCGGCATGTCGTTGCCGCTCTCCTTGAAGACACCGCCGAGCAGAAACGGCCGGAAGCGAACCTCGGCCCCGGTCCGCTCCTCCAGCCCCGCGACCTGCGTCGCCGCCAGGTAGCTGTAGGGCGAGCCCACGTCGAAGAAGAGCTCCACCTCAACCTGCGACATCGCGCCTCCTTCGACGAACGACCTGCGAACGATCTGCGAACGACCCTGCGGCGCCAGGGGTTGCACCCGGGCGCCCGGTGTTCTAGCAGGTTGCCCGGCCCGGAAGGATCCCCATGCGTTATCTCTGCGTTCACTGCGACAAGACCTTCCAGCACGAGAGCGAGAGCAAGAAGCCGCGCTGCCCCACGTGCATGCGGGTCAACGGCGTCGAGCCGGTCGCCGCGGCCGCTTCCCCGGCGTCCAAGCGCCCCGCGTGGCTCTGGTGGGCCGTCGCCGGCGTCGGGCTGGCGGCCGCCGGGATCGGCTACGCGTACTGGGCGGGAGAGGCCGCGGACTCGGTGGACGGCGAGGTGCCGCTCGCCCCGCTCGATCGGAGCGCGGCGCTCGGCCACCTGCGGAGCGAGGGGGTCGACGCCCGGGACTTCGCCGGGATGCTGGTGCCGACCGACGCGATCGAGGCGTGGGCCGAGCGCGCCGCCGGGGACGCGAGCGGCGCCGAGGGCCAGGCGCGCGCCATCCAGCAGGCGATCCGCGAGCGCGTCGAGGAGGGCGCGTTCGAGCGCTGGTCGTTCGGCGTCCCGCGCGAGACCCCGATCACGACGCCCGAGCGCGTCCTCGAGTGGCTGGGGGAGGACGGCGCCCACCACCACCTCTACCCGATCGAGGTCGCCGCGCTGATGACGAGCGCGCTCCGGGCGCTCGACGTCGACGCGATGGTCGCCGAGGCGATCCGCTTCCCGCGCGATCGAACGCCGCCCGATCCCTCGGGCCAGCTCGGCTACTTCGTGGTCGCGGTCTACGCCGGCGACGCGGGCGAGGGCGAGCCCACCTACTTCGATCCCTACGGCGGCCGCTCGGCCGCGCCCGAGGAGAGCCGCGTCCTCACCGATCTGCAGGCGATCGGCGCCGCCCTCGGCACCAAGGCCCTCCACCTGCTGAGCCGCGAGAGCGATCCCGAGCGGGCCATCGAGCACGCGACGCAGGCGCTGCGCCTCGATCAGCGCTCGCCGAGCCTGCGCGCGGTGCGGGGCGCGATCCTCCTCGCCTCGGGCCAGGTCGATCAGGGCGTGCGCGAGCTCGAGTCCGCCAAGCAGCTGCGCCTCGACGCGCCGCGGCGCAACCTGGTCGCCGCGATCTACCTCGCGCCCTCCCCCTTCCAAGATCTCGAGGCCGCCAACCGCGAGATCACCGCGGCGCTCGAGGAGTACCCCGAGTTCGCGCCGGGCCGCGCGACCCTCGCCGCGATCCACCTCGCGCGGCAGGAGACCGACCTCGCGCGCTCGGAGCTCGCGGAGTCCGAGCGGCTCGACCCGCAGTACCACCTCCTGCCTCAGCTCTGGGCCAGCTACTACGTGATGAGCGGCGACACCGCTCGCGCCATCGAGTACGCGCGCGCCTCGATCGCGCAGAACCCTGCCGACATCCAGGCGCACCTGCTCGCGGCGCGCATCTATCGGCAGTCCGCCCAGTACGACCTGATGCGGCGCGAGGCGCACGAGGTCATCGAGCGCACCGATCCGGCGCGCCGCGCGGAGATGACCCAGGTGATCCACCAGCTCCTCGGCCCGACGGCGCTCGAGCCGCTCGACGACGAGGAGGAGCTCACCGACGACGAGCTGCTCGGCGACGACGAAGAGCTCGAGCTCGGCGACGGCGATCTCGGGGACGGGGAGCCCGGCTCGATGCGGCTCGACTCGCCGCTGCTCGGCGGCGGCGG
>JAEZBP010001225.1 GCA_023427125.1 Pseudomonadota bacterium
ACTACAACTACCGCATCCCCTCGGTCCAGCTCGTCACGGCCCTGACGCCGGTCGACGGCGACGGCACCGGCGACGTACACGTCACCGGCGATCACTTCTGGACGCCGGACGAGGGCGCGATGCTCGCAATGATCCGCGGCCAGGAGCTCTTCACGCACAAGCGGAGGATGTGGGCGAAGTCGACCGTGCGCGGCCTGCGCGCCGGCCACCGCTTCACGCTCACCGGCGCCGAGCCGGAGATGCACGGCATGGCCCGCGAGTACATCGTCGTCGCGATCCACCATCACTACCACTCGGGCAGCGAGGCCAACGCTGACGCGCTGCCCTACTCGAACGAGCTCGAGCTCCTGCCCTACGAGGTCGTCTTCCGGCCGCCGCGCCTCACCCGCAAGCCGAAGATCGCCGGCGTGATGCACGCGAAGATCGACAGCGAGGCGGACGACGACGAGGTGAACGTCCCGTGCGACGAGTGGGGTCGCTACAAGGTCGTGATGCCCTTCGACGTCGCGGGGACGACCGGTGGGAAGTCCACCTGCTGGATCCGCATGGCCACATCGGCCGGCGGCTCGGGCTACGGCTTCGCGCAGGGCCTGCACGTCAACACCGAGGTGCTCATCTTCCACGTCGACGGCGATCCGGACCGGCCGGTGATCGCCGGCGCGGTCGGCAACTTCGAGCAGCCCTCCGAGGTCCGCCGAGAGAACGCGAACCAGCTCACGATGGCCTCGCGCCAGGGCATCCGCCTGGTCTTCAACGACGCGAAGTGAGCGTATCCGCCGCAGCCAGCGAACCGAGCCCGAGCGACGCTACCCGCGTCGACGGGGCCGCGGCACGCGCGGCGCTGCGCGAGTCGGCCTCGTGGTGGTCGGCCAAGGCGAGACACGAGCCGCTCTCGATCGATCGCCTCTGGGCATGCTTCTCGTGCGGAGCCTGCGAGGCGACGTTCGATCGTGTGTTCACGTGTCCCGAGAGCGACCTCCCGCTCTACCGGAACGCCGGAGAGGTCGAGGCGCTGATCGCCGAGGTGCAGACCGGGCGCTCGCCGCTGATCGACGCCGCAACGTGGCGCAGCGCCGCCGAGTGCGAGTGTCGCGCGCCTCACCACCACGTCTCGGTCGGCGGCGCGGGCCTCTTTCACTCGGTGATCGGCGGCGGCGCCGGGGTCGTGGCCACGCGCATCGGAGGCACGACCGAGTGGCATCGCCTCTCCGACGGAAGCGGCGTGCTCGAGCCGTTCGACGCGGCGTCGCTGCGCTCCGCGCTCGGCCGGCCGCTCACGCTCTTCGAGGCGTGGAGCGAGCTCGCGCCGAGGCTCCCGGTCGCCGCCGAGACCGTCGTGGGGACCGCCGCGGAGCCTGGCGTCTGGCTCTTCGCCGCGGCGAGCGCAGCGGCGCTCGACCTCGGCATCCAGAGCAAGCTCGGAGCACGCGCGCGGATCGTCGTGCGGCTCGAGCCGAGCACGGCGCGCGCGGCGAGCTGGCCGCCCTCGCTCGGCATCATCGCGAGCGTGATGGAGGAGGGAGCGGCGCTCGCGCTCGTGGTGGAGCGCGACGCCATGCTGGCGCAGGCGCGCGCGTGGGCCAGGAGCCGGCTCGGATGCGATGTGCGGGTCGTGGATGCAGGTCGCTGGGCGCTCGCGAGTGACGAGGCGGAGTGGCCGATCGCCGAGCTCCCGATCGCGCTGGCCATGACCAAGACCGGGCGCACGCTCGGGGAGGCGGTCGCCAGCACGCTGACGGAGGCCGCACGCGCGATCGAGGATCGGATCGCGACGCTGCGCGCGCTGATCGAGCGGGTGCCGGGCGCGTCCTTCGACGTCGAGGGCGGCAAGGCCACGGCTCGGCTCGCCGATGGACGTGCGGTCCGAACGATCGAGCTCGCGCAGCTCCCTGCCGGCGCGCAGTCGCTCTCCGCCGAGGTGCTCGCCCAAGAAGCCGCATTCCTCTTCGACGTCGCGCCGCCTTGGGCCGATCGCAGCCGGGTCTGCCCGTGCGGCGCCGCGTTGAGCATCGAGTCACGCCTGGTCGCGTGGCCGTGGGCCGAGCCGAGGACGCGGCCGCGAGTGGTGCGGATGTGGGCCGAGGACGGGAGGCCGGGCGCGGCCGAGGTCGTCGCGCTCTGTTGCGATCGACACGTGCGCATCCCGAGCGAAGCCGAGCTCCGCGAGCTGGGCATCGACGGCGCGCGGCTGGAGGCGCGGCTCGACGCCGACCTCGCGGCCACGCGGCCCCGCGTGCACGCGTCGATCTGGCGCAGCCCCGATGGTGAGCGCGTCGCGATCGTGCGCGGCCCATTCGTGTCCGGCTTCGTGCTCTCCGACGCTCGGGCGCGTGCGCTCTACGACGCGCTGGGCGAGCCCTTCGAGATCGCGAGCGCGCTCGGCTGGGCGATCGGCTCCGATCTCGCCGCGCTGGTCTCAGAGCGGGCGAGCGAAGCGACCCTCGTGCGCGCCCTGTCGGAGCTCGGGATCCCGAGCGCCGAGCCGTTCTGGCTGCGACGCGAGGTCGACCTCGGTGCAGCGGCGATCGGCTCGTTCGACGTCGTCATGGTTGGGGCGGAGCAGAGGTAGGAGGACGCGATGTTTCCTGGATCCACCAAACAAGGCGGGATGTGCGCGGCCGGCGGCGGCGCGCCGATCGACGTCTGCAAGATCCCCGCGCCGCCCGCGCCGTTCGCGCCCGCTCCCTTCCCCAACATGGTCCAGTGTCCCTCCGCGTCTGGCGCATCGACGAAGGTCAAGTTCTGCAACTCGCCCGCGCTGACGAAGAGCTCGAGCTTCTCGAGCAGCCAGGGCGACGAAGCGGGCACACTGAAGGGCTTGGCCTCCCCCTTCAACATGAGCAAGGTCCAGTACAAGATGGCCTCCAGTAAGGTCAAGTGCCAGGGGAAGCCCGTCGTGACCGTCACGAAGATGACCTCGCACAACGGCGCGAGCCCGAACGCGCCGCCCGGCCTGCAGGTCGCGCCGAGTCAAACCAGCGTCATCATCATGGGTTGATGGAGGACTGTCATGGGTGATCAGAGTTTTTGTCTCACGGTTCCGAACACCAACTGCACCCTCTCGGCCGGCGCCGGCGCGGTCGACGGCTTCACCCTCACCACCGACGCCAACGCGTTCCAGCACGCCGCCGTCAACTCGATCATCGAGGCCGGCGCCGACGCGCGCGTCGTGGCGGGGAAGGTCTTCGGTGCGGTGGCGGGCACGGGCGTGCTGATCGGGACACCCTGCACGATCCAAGCGTCGGCCGGAGGAGGGGTGCAGATCTACGCGGGCGCCGGGATCTCTCCTTCGCTCGGCGGGCCGAGCGGCCCGGGCGATGCGTTCGGCCCGTCGGAGCCGGCCGCCTTCGAGGCCGGGGCGAAGGCCGACTCGCTCAACGCCATCAACGATGGCATCAAGGGAGTGAGTGACGTCGTCGGGGCGGGGATGGACATGGCCGACGCCAGCAACGCCTTCGAGAGGGCCAAGGCCGGCTACGAGATGGCCAAGGGCGGCTGGGATACCGCCAAGGCCTTCGGCGCGTCGAACGAGACGGTCGACGGTGCGTTCAAGGTCGGCGATCTGGTGATGTCGTTCGGCGGCAAGACCAACGCGGGCATGAGCGGCGACATCGTCGGGTTCGTGACCGGCACCGCGGACTTCTTCGCCAAGGGAGGGAGCGCGATGGCAGCCGCCTCGCCCGCGCAGGGTGGCGCGGGGCTCGGCAACACCACCGCGGCCACGGGCCCCACCTCCGTGGCGGGCGCGGCCGGCGGCGCCCTCGGCGCGCCCGGCGATGGCCCCCGCATCCACGAGGTCGCCCCCGCCAACATCGATCGGAAGTGCGGCGCCAACATGACCGCGCTCGTCGCCGGGTACAAAGAGACTAAGGTGGATGGCAAGATCGAGTACACTTCGGGTGCTTCGATCTCGATGAAGGCCTTTACCAAGGTGGAGACGCAGTCCCTCTTCTTCGAGGCGCACGCCAACGTCACGGCCACGATGAAGGGACTCGCCCAGGCTAAGGTGGAGTCGATGGGCAAGGTGCTCGTCGAGGGGAAGGCCACGTTCAAGGTCGCCACCATGGGCAAGGGCACCATCGAGGCGAACGGCTCGCTCGACGTCAAGACCGCCAAGCTCACCGTGACGGCGGGCCAGACCAAGATCGGCCCTGGCAAGGTCGACATCGGGCCCGGACCGGTGACCATCGACTCCGTCACTACGATCAACAAGAAGACGGAGATCAAGGGCACCCTTCAGGTCGCGAAGAAGACCGAGATCAAGGGCGCTCTCCACGTGAACAACAAGATCCAGGCGAAGGGCGAGATCAAGGGCAACGCGACGCTGAAGAACAACTACTTCAAGGCGGGATGACGCGTCGGGATGCGCGTCTACAAAGACACCCCTTTCGAGCTCTCCATGATGCCGTGGGAGCTCGAGCCGCCGCGCCCGACGCTGATGCTGGTCGTGAAGGCCACGTTCACGTTCGGCGAGGACGGGCCGGCCACGATCGCCGACGAGCAGGTGACGGCGCTCGGCGAGGTGCCGTGGGACGACGGGGACCCGCCTTCGCTCAGGACCGAGAGCGACTACGCCGTCTTGAAGCCGCGCGGCGAGTGGTACCTCACCGGCACCGCGCACGCGCCGGGCGGCCGGCCGACGACGGTCGTGCCCGTGAAGGTGCGCGTGGGCGGGATGCAGAAGCAGCTCGCCGTGTGGGGGGACCGCACGTGGCAGCGCGGAGTGCTCGGTCAGAAGCCCGGACCGCCGGCGCCCTTCACCGCGATGCCGTTGCGGTGGGAGCGCAGCTTCGGCGGCCCGCGGGTCCCCGAGAACCCGGTCGGCCGGGGCACCGGACCGATCCAGGTCGACAAGACCGCGATCGATCCGCTTCCGAACATCGAGGATCCGGCGCGCCCGGTCCTCTCCCGCGACGACCGCCCGCCTCCCGCGGGCATGTTCGCGATCCCTTGCACGTGGCGGGCGCGCATCAGCCGCACCGGCACCTACGACGATCACTGGAAGAGCAGCCGGTGGCCCTTCTTCCCCAAGGACTTCGACTTCACCTTCTTCAACTGCGCGCCGCCCGATCAGTGGAAGGACGGCTATTGGCGCGGCGACGAGGAGCTCGAGCTCGCGGGGATCCACCCCACGAGAGCTCGCATCCGGACGCGCTTGCCCGGACTCGCGGCGCGGGTATTCGTCGAGTGGACGACGCCGCGTCCGGCCGGCGCGAAGCCCCTCGAGCTGCTCTCGCGGGCGGAGCTCGAGGCGCTCGGCCCGCCGAAGCTGAAGGACGTGCCGCTCCGCCTCGACACGATCGTGCTCGATGGCGACGCCGGCCACGCGGTGTGCCAGTGGCGCGGCCTCATCGAGGTGGCGGACGCGCAGCTGAGCAACGTGGCGCGCATCTTCGTCGTGCACGAGCCGATCGACACCCGCCGGCCGCACGTGGAGTACGAGGCGTGGCTCCTCCGGAAGCTGCTCGAGGAGGCCGCGGAGTTCGAGATGGACGACGACCTCGCGCTCCCAGATGGCGCACCGACCGGCGGCGATGCGGCGCCGGACGTGAAGTCGGAGATCCAGCTCGCGCACACGCAGATCGCGGACGGGTTGATGAGCTTCCTCTCCGCGACCGCCGCGATCGCGGGTGACGCCCCCCTGCCGGACGCCGCGGCGGTCCGCGCGAAGTACGAAGAGCACGGGATCGATCCGGCGATCCTCCCGGACCCGGAGGTCGCCGAGCCCGAGGAGCTCGAAGATCCGCCGAGCCTCGTGCGGCTCGCGGCCATCCTGCGCCGCAAGCTCGGCCGGTCCTTCACGGAGCAGGACCTCTCGGGCGCGCCCTACCAGAAGCTCGATCTCAGCGGCGTCGACTTCTCCGGCAGCATCCTCACCGAGGCGCGCTTCGAGGGCGCGAACCTTCGCACGTGCGTCTTCGACGGAGCGA
>JAEZBP010000050.1 GCA_023427125.1 Pseudomonadota bacterium
GGCTCGAGCGGCGCGAGCAGCGAGGCCGTCGCTCGATTGGCCGCCTGCGCGGCGGCGCCCGTCGCCGCGGCGACCGCCGCGTTCTGCACGACCTCGAGCAGCGCAGCCGCCGGGCTGCCCACCTGGATGTTCTCCATCCCGGAGGCGGTGAAGCTCATCGATCCGGTCACCCCTTCGGTCGCGAGGCCGGTGACCTTCACGGTGCGCATGCCGCCGATGTCGATCGTGTGCGAGCCCGTGACCGTGTCGCCTTCGTTGCCCTTGACCGCCTTGGTCTCGTTGGCGCCGATCGACGCGGTGCGGCTCGCGGTCACCGTGGTCGCGAGGTTCATCCCCACGTTCAGCATGCGATTGTTCGCCGCCGTGAGCGCGTAGTCGTGCTGGGCGTTGACGGTGATCTTCTCGCCGCCCGCCGCATCGTCCATCACGATCTCGTTGGTGCCCGATCGCCCGGGCGACGAGACCGAGGCGTGCACCGAGTACGTCTTCGACGCTGGCAACGAGTGCGGGGGCGGGGTGTTCGGGTTCCACACGCGCCCCAGCACGACGGGCCGATCCGGATCACCGTCGATGAGCTCGACGAGCACCTCCCAGCCGATGCGCGGGATCATGATGGACCCGGTGGTGTGTTGCTGCGTGACCCGCATCCAGCACGAGGCTCTGTCGTCGCCCACACCGTCGCGGTCCCAGTGAAACTGCACCTTCACCCGGCCGAAGCGATCGACGTGGATCTCCTCGCCCTCGGGGCCGGCGATCATCGCGGTCTGGACCCCGAGCACCTTGGGCTTGGGCGTCCGTCGCAGCGACCGGAAGGCTTGCGAGAGCGGCTGCGTCGACGCGCTCACCTCCACCTTCCGCTCCGTCCCCCGTGCGGTCAGCTCGCCCATGTCCTGGAGCACGGCGTTCACCCGCACCTCGGTCACGAGCTGATCGCCGTCGACGAGATCGTGGTCGGTGAGCTCGAAGCGATGTCCCGGCATGAGCTCGAGCACGTTCGTCGAGAAGCGTGCGGTGAGCCTCTCCGATCGGAAGGCGTCGAGCCGCACTTGGGCGAGGCGCGCGCCCTCGGCCGGGTCCGTGTAGTAGCCGGGGTAGGCGTAGTGCTCGCGCTCGATCACCTCATCGGCGCTCGCCTCCGCGTTCATGTCGAGGCTGGGCCGCTCGAAGTCGAAGTCGCGCAGCGAGACCTTCGCCGTCGCGACGCGCCCGCGTCCAGCGACCTCCCACACTCCCGGTACGTCCCTCTGGTGCTCGCGCGAGCGGAGGAAAGGGAGCGACGCGGGCTCGAGCGTCCGCGCCGCGCCGTTGTGGTCCATCAGGACCATGCGGTGCCCGGCCGCGTCGTGCTCGAACACGTAGAAGATCCCCACCTCCTCGAAGAGCCGATTGACGAAGTCCCACTCCGACTCGTCGTATTGAACGGTGTACGTACGCGTGGGGTACGTACCACTGACACCTGACCAGTCGGTCTGGTCGCTGACGCCCGCCCGCTCGAAGACCTGCTGTGCGATCTCCACGGCGCTGAGGTCCTGATAGATGCGGAAGCCCCGCTGATAGCGGAGCAGCACGTACGGCAGCGGCGCGAGCCGCGCTTCGAAAGATGTGTCGTCCGCCAGCGCGCTCGGGAGGACCGCCGCCCGCAGCGACTCGACCACGCCGCTCACGAACCGCCGGCCGGCGCCGAGGTCCACGATCGCGGTGGTGCCGCGCGCTTCGTCGGGGCTCACCCCCGCGCACCGGAACGCGACGACGTACTCGAACGGCCTGCCGATGGCTTCCACGCCTCGCACCGAGAGCACGGTCGCAGGGCCGACCTGACCGGCGATCGTGAGCTGCGCGTCGATCAGCGAAGTGTCGTCGCTCATGTCAGGTCGTCTCGTGCTCGGAGAGGGACTGGAGCTTCTTGACACCCTCGAGCGTCACGGTGCTCGACTTGATCGTGACGGACGAGGGCTGCACGTCGATGGTCGTCCCGCCGATCCGCAGGACGACCTTGGTCTGGCCGCTGATGTTGATGTTCGCGGCGTCGATCTTCAGGCCGCCGCCCGCCTGCACCGCGACGGCGCCCATCGCCGTGTCGGCGCGATTGCCGCCGGCGTTCACGGACTCGCTCGCGCAGTTCTGCACGTACGCGGCGCCGCAGCTCACCGCGACCGTGTCGGCCTTCACCAGCTTGAGCGCGCCGACCGTCTCGGTGCGGCTCGTGCCGACCGTGCTCATCGCGTCACCCGCGCAGAGCGACGCCCACGCCGCGCCCACCGTGGTCTCCGAGCTGCCGACGATGTTGCGGTTGATGCCCGCGATGCCCGTCACCGCCATCAGCCCGCCGACCGTGAGCGTGTAGCTGCCCGTCGTGTTCTCCGTGAGATCGCCGCCGCACGTCTCGCTGCGCGAGCCCACCGTCACGCTCAGATCGCCGCCCGTGCCGTTCGAGTAGTCGGCGTCGACCCCGAGCGTCTGGTTCCCGCCGATGGTCAGCGTGCGCGCGCCGCCGACGCTCGAGCTGTAGCTGCCGGTCACCGAGATGGTCTGGTTCGATCCGATGCTCGACGTCTCGCTCGCCATCACGCCGACCCTGGCGTCGTTCTCGACCGAGCACGTGTAGTCGAAGCTCGCGTTCACGAACATCTCTTCGCCGCCGGCCGCGTCCTCGAACCGGAGCTCGTTCGCGCCCGCGCCTCCGTCGGTCGTCGCGGTCTGGATCGAGCTGCGCGTCGCCGCGCCGGGGAGCTCGTAGGGCGGCATCGCCTCGCCGTTGTAGAGGTGGCCCACGACGAGCGGCCGATCATGATCGCCGAGCTCGTAGTCGACCAGCACCTCGAACCCGACGCGCGGAACGATCATCGAGCCGGGCAACGGGAGCTGTCCGACGCGGAGCCACGTCGAAGAACGATCGTCGCTGACCCCCGAGCGATCCCACGGGAAGCGCACCTTCACCTGGCCGTTCTCGCTGCCGTGGAGCTCCTGCCCCGCCGCGCCGGTCACGAACGCGACGTGAGTCCCGCCGATGATCGGCGCGGGTGGCGCGACCTCCGGCCGACACGGCGTCTCGCGCGGGATCGCGACGAAGTGGTTGCGGTAAGTGGGGCCGCTGCCTTGGTGGATCTGCAGGCGATGCGTCACCGCGATCGCCACGAGCTCGCCCGCGACCGACGCGCGAGGATGCCCGCTCACCTCGAACACGCGCCCGGGCTCGAGCGCGGACGCGCCGCTCTCACCCGAGAACGTTCGCGCACGCATCGAGAGGCGCTCGAGCGCGACGCGCGCCAGCCGCTCGCCGCGCCCGCTCTCGGTGAAGTCGCCGGGGTGAAGGTAGACCTCTCGTCCCGTCGCGCCCTCGGCCTCGCTTCGCTGCGTCAGATCGGTCGCCGGCTGGAGGAAGTCGTAGTCGCGCAGGACGGCCGCGTCAGACCCGACGCGATGGAGCTCACGGACCCAGAGCACACCGTCGCCGCTCTGATCGGTCTCGTACGGAATCGGCGAGCCGTCGCCCACGGGCTGGAACGCGTTCGAGTCGTCGAAGAACACGACCCGTTCGGCGTCGATGTCGTTGCAGATGAAGAAGCCGATCCCCTCCTCGTGCAGCAGCCTCTGCGCGAAGTCGTGATCGCTCTCCTCGAGCTGCGTGATGTACGCCTGAGGCTCGTAGCTCGCGTTCACCGACCACTCGGCCACGTCGTCCGGCAACCCCGCGGCGCTGAGCACCTCGGCCACCACGTCCGGCACCGACTTCTCCTGAAAGATCCGAGAGTCGCGCCCGAGGAGCAGCCGGCCGATGCGGGGCCGCGCCTCGAGCTCGATGTGGAAGCCCCCTTCATGCTCGCACGTCACGCTCGCGCAGAAGATCACGCCATGGAACGCCCGCTCGTCGGACTCGTCGGCGCCGTGTGTCAGCCGGAGCGCGAGCGTCTTGCCGAGCAACGCCTCGGCGTCGACGCGCTCGCCGAGCCGCGCCTCGAGGGTGATGGTGGTCACGTGGGAGATCGCCTCCACGATCGAGCCGCGCTCGAGGTCGATCGCGACCCCCTCGAGCCCTTCGATCTCGACGCGTACGGCGATGGCGGCGGAGGCGCTCATTTGTAGTTCACCGTGCCCTTCAGCAGCACCTTCGCGCCCGCACCACCGACGCTCGAGCCCTTGATCGTGATCGAGCCGCCGGTCGCCGTGATCTTGGAGCCGGCGTCGATCTTCAGGTTGCCGAGCGTGAACGTCACCGAGCGGCCGGAGATGCCGAAGTCGCCGCCGCACTTCGTGCTTAGGGCGCCCCCGGTCGTGATGGCGAGCGCGCCGGTCGCGCCGATGTTCACGTCCGTCCCGGCCTTCACCTCGAGCGCGCCGGCGTTGAGGATCTTGCCGACGCCGATGTTCTCGGCCTTGGCTTTGCCGAGCAGCTCGAGCTTCGCACCGCCGACCAGCTCGGTCTTGCTGCCGGCGACGGACTCCGTGATCGCCTGCGCCGCGTTGAGCGCGAGCGCGCCTCCGACCTCGAGCGTGTGGCCGGCGTTGAAGGTGTGGGCGACCTGTTGCGCGAGCACGTTGAGGAGGCCGCCGATGTCATCGGTCCTGCTCCCCGTCACCCGCATCGTGTGGACCGCCCCGACGCCCCAGTCGTCCACGCCGGCGACCGTCACCGTCTGCGAGGCGATGGTGTCGATGGTCAGCGCGCCGGTGACGCTCAGGCTCTGATTGCCCCCGATGTCGATCGTCTCGTCGGCGCCGATCTTGTGCGCATAGTCGGAGCCCACCTGGATCGTCGAGTCGACGCCGATGTCCTCGCTGGCGTTGTGGCCGATCGTCGTCGCCATGTCCTTCTGCGCGTGGACGAAGAACTCCTGGGAGCCGTTCGCGTCGTTCATGCGGATCTCGTTCGTCCCTCCGCCGCCCGGCGACGACGACGTCTGGAGCGAGCTCTGCATAAGATTCGCGGGCAAGGCATAGGGCGGCATCTGCTCTTGGGTGTAGAGCTTCTGCAGCACCACCGGCCGATCGGGATCGCCGTACAGGAACCCGACGTCGACCTCCCATCCGACGCGCGGGAGGATCATCGTGCCCGCTGTGTTGAGCTGCTGCACGCGCAGCCAACACGAGGCCGTGTCGTCGACGGGCTGCTCGCGATCCCAGTAGAAGTGCACCTTGATCTGGCCCATGGAGTCCACGTGGATCTCCTCGCCGGCCGGCCCGGTGACGACGGCGCTCTCCTTGCCCCACGCGCGCGGCCGCGGCGTGGTGCGCGCCGGACGAAACGGAACCTCCGCAGGGATGGCCTCGAGCTTGGCCACGAACCGACCGCCCGTGTCGCCGGTGCCGATGCGGCGCTCGTAGCGATGCTCTGCGCGCACCACGAGGTACCTGCCGATCAGACCATCCGGATGACAGTCGACGATCTCGAACGCGCGCCCGGGGACCAAGCGCCGGCAGTCGCTCTCGGCCTCGAGCACGTTCTTCATCGCGACGAGCTCCTGCGCTCGCACGCTCGAGATCCAGCCGGCGGTCGCGTCGTCGGGATAGCCGCCCGGGAACTCGTATCGCTCGAGGCCGCCGTCGCCGGCGGTCGTCTGACGCGGCGCGTCCGGCGTCATGAAATTCCAGTCGCGGGCGGACCACCGGTCGTGACAGAAGCGCGTCTCGAACGACACCTCGAAGAGACCATCGCTCGTCTGATCCGGGTTGCCGTCGCGGACCCGCACGGTCAGCCCCGGATCGCCGGCGATGGGCTCGTGCTGCGTCGGCTCGTCGGAGACGATCATCGTCGGGCCGACCTCGTCGTGCTCGAACCAGAACCGGATGCCGAGCTCCTCCAGCCAGCGCTTCACGAACGCGAGCTCGCTCTCTTTCCACTGCGTCACGTAGTCTCGCGGCGTGTAGCCGGCGACGGCCCAGCGCACCGAGTCGGCCGCGATCCCCGCCTCCTCGAAGACCTGCTTGATGCAGTCGACGGGGCTCTTCTGCTGGAAGATGCGCGTCCGGTGCCGGTACGCGAGGCCGTGGAGCGGAGGCCGAAGCCGAACCCGATAGCGGTGCCCGTGCGGCGCGAGCGGCTCCACGTACTCCGCCTCTTCGACGATGCCGTGAACGAAGCGCGCGTGGGCGGGGTCTGCGGGATCGTACGCGTCATCGTAGATCTGAACCGCGGCGGTCGACCCGATCATCGCCTCGAGATCGAGCTCCGAGTCAGGCGCGACGAAGGTGACCTCGCAGTCGAAGCACTCGCTGATCGCCTCGCGCAGCGAGACGTCGGTGACCTGAGCGTCGACAGGAACCGCATCGTGCAGGAGCGCCGCCTGGACTGCCATTGCCCCTCCTCAAGTGGTCGCGGCCACGAGCATGGCCCCGCGGTCGGTGTTGGTCGAGCTTCCGACGATCATGCAGCCGGCGGCCTTTGGATCGCCCCGCAGGAATGCCTCGGTCGCGATGGTGAGCGCGGTCGGCATCGTCGCCGCACCGAGATCACCGAACGCCTCGGGGAGAAAGTCGCCGCGGAAGCCCTCGGCCGCGACCTCCCGATACGTCGCGCCCGCCGTGTCGAGGCCACCCGGCGCCATGGCGCGGGGCAGCGCGAGCTGGAGCTCGCGGGCCCGATAGCTCTCGTTCGTGAGATCACCGAGCATCCAGTCGAGCCTGCGGCCGTCGGCCTTCAGTCGCTCGGTGCAAGCGCGCATCACTCGCGTGAGCCCCACGCCGGTGCAAGCCCGCTCGCTCCCCATCGGCGCGGGCTCCTCGTCGGTCGCCACCGTCTCGATCGCGCAGAGCGACTCGAGACCGAGCTGGCGCGCCATGCTCGGCCGAACGAGCACCGCGAACGCTGCGCCCTCGCCCGGGATGAACGCATCCGTCCGCCGTTGATCGAAGATCCGCTCCGCCTCCTCGAGCATGTCGAAGCGAAGCGGATCGTAATAGGTGTCCGCGCCGCCCACGATCGCGAGGTCGACGGACCCGTCGGTGAGCGCCTCTCGAGCGGCCTCCACCACGTGCGCGAACCCGGCGTGACCTCGACAGACGAGCTGCACCGGCGCTCTCACCCCGCGGGTCTCGAAGAAGCTCGTGATCCGGCGCTCGAACGAACGACGATACGGGCCGAAGTACGGATCGCGGGCGTCGCCGAGCTCGACCGCCGCGGCGATCCACACGCCGACGCGGAGCGCGACTCGAATGCGCCCGAGCACCCCGCCGAGGTGCATGAGCGCGGCCTCGGTCAACGTCGACAGCCGGCGCGGGCCGTACCACGTCGGATCGAGGCTCCGGACGATGCCCATCGTGGCGCGCTCGCCGTTCTGCAATCGGAACGGGGTCTCGGTGAGCGCGGAGGCGTCGGCCCGCCAGAAGGCCCAGGTCTGGTGGCTGTCGTAGGCGAGCCCGTTCACCGCGGCGGTGCCGACCACCAGAGGGCCCGCGGCGTGCGATCCACCGAGCTGACGGCGCGTACGGGTCATCGGCGCACCCGCTTCTCGTAGACCCGAAGCTCCCGAACGAGCGCAGGAGGCGGCTGCAGCGGGATCGCGATCCGGTGAACCACCTCGAGCGCACGCTCGTCGGCAAGGATCAAGACGGTATCCAGCACCGGTCGATGCCCCACGACGCCGCGATCGGTCCGAGCGTCCACTTGAAAGACGAGGCGCGGCGGGACCAGCTTCGTCGGCCCGGGCCGCCCGAGGGTGAAGAGCTGGATGGGCTCGTCGCCTGCCAGCGGTCGCGGGGCCACGAGCCCCGGCGCCGCCACCTGATTGAAGCGCTCGTCGAAGTCGATCGGAAAGAGCGGCATCCGCTCGTCCTGCCAGCGCTGGTCGTACGTGCCGGAGAAGCGGCGCCGCGGCTCGGCGTGGGGCGGGAGCGCGGCGACTCCGGCGGGCGCTGGTCGCGAGCGGGCGTTCTGGATGAGATCCTGCGGATCCTCGATCCGAGGCGCCGGTGCGTGCTCGAGGGTCGCGCTGTCGATCGCGAGGCCTGTGCCGTAGGGGTTCCGCGGCTCGTCGATCGCGCGCTTCGGATCGCTCACGTCCATCCCGCCGAACGCGTGCTCCCACATCAGCGGCAAGCGCTCGAAGCTCTGCGGAGGAGTGGGGGCCATGCCGCCGAGGCTTCGGTACCAAACCCGCGGCCCGAAGACCCGCAGCGATCTCTCCATCGCGCCGACCCGGACATGGACGTCGAGCTCGGCGGTCGGGCGCGCCGACACGGCGTGTCCGACGACCACCACGTCCGTGCTGGGCTTCCGCACGAAGAGATCGCCGGGGAACATCGGGCTCTCGGCGTCGGGCCAGGGCTCGTCGACCGCGCGTATCGTCGCCCCATCGGAGCGCGCGAGCCGACCGCGATCATCCCACGTGAAGCGCTGCTTGATCACGACGACGCACGAGAGCGTGTCGCGATCGTAGAGCTCGAAGAGATCGATCGTGGCGTCGAGCCGAGCGCTGATCTCGGGGAGGCTCATCGCCGGAACCTCACCGGCCACGTCCCTCGCGGCGCGCGGGCGTGCTCGCTCCCGAGGTACTCCCGCAGCGCGGCGAGCTGTGCGCGCTGTCGTACGACGAGCTCGCGGGGATCGAACGGCAGCGTGGTGCCGGTGCGCGCGCAGAGCTCGAGGTGGGCGAGCCTTCGATCGCGAGGCGAGGTGTAAGCGTCGTGCAGCTCGTAATCGTCGTCGCGCGTCGACCAGCGATGGCCGAATCGGTAGCGCACGCCCGGATCGGCAGCCTCGCCGTAGCGCCTCCACCACGCAGCCCAGCGCTCCGCGTCGCCGCTCAGCTCGAGCACGAAGCGAGGAGCGATGAAGCGATCGCGTGTGAACGGCCGATCCTCCTTGGCGTACTCCGGCATCGGCTCGTCGTCGGTGAGGCTCGCGCCGGTCAACCGCTGCAGCGCGATCACCGCGGCCTCATCTCCATCACGCAACCGGCCCAGGAGGAATGGCACCGCCTTGACCGACCCGTACCAGCCGACCGCCGCGTAGGTCTCGGGCACCGCGAGCGTCGCCACTGCGCCGAGCAGCGGCTCGAGGCTCTGTGCATCACCGGTCACGGCGCAGAGGAGCGCGGCTGTCGGGGTCACCGTGCCTGCCCGGAGGCGCGCCTCCGCCTCGCGTGCGCCCATCGCGTAGCCCCGCGCGATGGCACACTCGGCCGCGGCGCTGAAGACGGCCGGGCGCGGGTCGGTGAGGGCGAGCCGGAGCTCGCTGGGATCGAGCTCGCCCGGTACGTGCTCCAGCGCGCGCAGCGTCTCCACCACGAGCTCGGGCTCGTGGCTGGCGAGGAACGGCCGCAGCGTCTCGGCGGTCGTCGCGTGGCGCCGGCCCAGGACGCGGATCGCGAGGGCCCTCGCTTCGCTCGAATCCTCATCGAGCCAGCGCCGCATCAGCCCTTCGATCCCGCGGTGAGGCGCGAAGGTGAGCGCGTCGGAGACGGCCTCGAAGAGCTCGGGATCATCGAGGGGCGTGATGCGCAAGAGCCGCGCGATCTGGTCGCGGGCGTCGTCGCCGTGGATCGAGCCGAGCACGAGGAGCGCCGCCCACAGCAGCTCGGGGTCGGGGATGGGGCGCTTGTCGAGGAGCTGCACGAGGCGAGGCACGGTCCAGAGACCGCACGCGAGGATGGCGTCGACGCGGGCGAACATACGCCTCTCGACCGGCTCGAGGTGATGCCAGACCTCGGCGTCGTTGGGCTTGCGCATGACGCTCATCATCGCGATGTCTTCGAAGAACGAGACCGCGCGTGAGTAGATCACCTGCGGGGCGGGCGATGCCGCTCCGAACACGCTCTCGACGCGCTCGCCGTCGGGAGCGGTCGACGCGCTCTGTGCGGCTTCGTCGGTCGCCCCGCTTCCGGTCTCGATCGCCTTCGCCCACGCGTCGAGCGCCACGAGGTCGGCGGCGCTCGCCACCGGAGGAGGCGGGAACGCAGACGGCGCGTCCACGTCGACGGCCGGCGGGGCGACCGACTCGCGCTCGGGGATCGGCACCGTCGGGTAGAGCACCGTCCGCTGCACGTCGTGGAGGAGCGGCTCGCCCACGCTCGCTCGCAGGGGCGGCTTGCTCTCGCCGCGCGGCAGCCTCGGCGGAGCCTCTGGGAGCGAGACCGAGCCCGAGAGGAGACCTACCGCTTGCGCGACGAGGCGCATGTCGTCCATCGCCGCCGGATCTGCGCTGGGCCTGAACTGGAGCGCCGTCAGCGCGTCCCGCGAGAGCTGGAGAGCCTCCGCCGCGTACCCCCGAAATGCTCCGTAGTCGCCGGCATTGGCGAGCGCCGTGTACACACGCTCGAGCGCGGCTGCGACGTAGGACGCGACCTCGCCGACCGGAAAGTCCGGGTCCTCGACGCGCCTCAGTCCGACGAGGGCGTCGTCGAGCAACGACATGACGACGACGAGATCGGTTCGTTGAACCTGCCCCACCCTGTCCGTCATCAGCGGCGGTTCGTACGCTACCGAGCGGCGCCGGTCAAGCCCACGCAGGAGCAATTCCGAGACTGAGCGTTCAGAGTACCGTATCTGTGTGGTCCGACAGCGGGCCGCGATCTTCCCCTTGATCTTGACCGGCTCAGGCGAGGAGCACCTGCGCGGCGAAGTCGCGGGGGAGGTGTCGCGGGGCTCACTCGCTCGGGGGCGGACCGAGCTCGGGATCGTGCTCGTCGTGCTCGGCGGGCGAGGCGCTCGGGCGGCGCCGATCGGCGCCGGCGATCTCGGGCTGGCCGGTGAGCACGCGGCTCGCCTCCATGCCGGAGCTCACGGTCGCCTCGACGCAGCCCGCGTTGAGCACGGGGTTCCACGTCCAGTCGCCGGCGATCAGGAGGTTCTCGACGCCCGTCTCGGCGCACGCGATGCGCGCCGCGGTCGAGCCGGGGACGCTCAGGGTGTAGCGCTCGTTGGGATCGACGTTGACGCAGAAGAACTGCGCGTCGAAGCGCGCCTCGCCCGTGGCGCCGCTCGGCGCGTAGAGGTTGTCGGGATCGAGCCCGCTCGGATGCGCGGGGCTCGCGCCCTCCGGCCACACCGTCCGTGCGTTGCGACCGAGCCACTCGAGCGCGATCTGCTTCAGGCGATCGAGCTCGCGCCGCGGGTAGCCGTGATCCGTGAACGGGTGCGGGCCCGGCAGCGCCTGGTAGGGCCCGGTGATGTACTGGATGCTCGCGGGCTCGTCGTCCGCCGGCCAGCCCTCGGCCGGCAGGAGATGGCTCATGTCGGCGATGGTGTCGAGCGGCTGCGCGTAGCCGCCGAGCAAGGTCGAGAGGCCGAGCGGGTGGCCCCACTCCTTCTCGGCCTCGATCGCCCACTCGGGGATCACCCAGCCCAGCTGCTCGGCCGTCTCCTTCAGCCAGAGCTGCACGCCGAGGGTCGGCGTCGTCTCGACGGCGCGGGCGCTCCCGGCGCCGTGGATCATCGTGCGCCACGCCGGCACCCGCGCGACGAGCTCGGGCGCGATGTGCGGGATGGCGGCGACGGGGATGCCGAGGAGCACGTGATCGAAGTGCTCGCCGCGCCTCAGCGTCTTCGTCCCCACCCCCGGCCACGCCGTCCACCACGACTCGAGGTCGTAGGGCTGGCCCGGGTTGTTCGGGTCGCGCTCGAGCGCCTCCGCGTCGGCGATCTGATCCCAGAGCGGCTCGGCCGGCCAGCAGTCGAGCCCCTTGACGCGCTCGAGCGGCCAGTACTCGCCACCCTCCTCGACGAGCTCGACCTGGCGCGTGAGCTCGATCGTCTCGATCACGTCGCGATCGGGCGCGAGCCGCAGCGCGTCGACCTTGTGGAAGAACTCGAAGCGCACGCCGCGCGACTTCAAGAGCCCGTAGAGCGGCGTGAAGATCGCGTCGCCCATGCCCGCGTTCATCTTGAACATGAGCGCGCCCTTGTACGTGAAGATCATCCGCAGGACGCCGCGCACCGCCGTGCCCGCGGCGAAGCTCGGCCGCGCGACGTCGCCCTCGACGAAGCCGAAGACGAGATCGTAGACGGTCTCGATCAGCGCCGACGACACCGTGGGGGGCCGCGCGCCCCAGCGCGCGAGCCAGGCCCTCCAGTCCTCGCCGTCCGCCGCCTCGAAGCCGCGCTCGATCAGGCGCTCCTTCAGCGTGCCGATCAGGATCGTGCCGCCGAGATCGTTCAAGACGAAGAAGTGGCGCACCTCGGGATCGTCGAGGGAGTCGCGCAGCGCGAGCCAGAGCGCGTCGAGGTAGACGCGCACGAGCCCCGCGATGACGTCGCCGATCACGTGCGGGAGCTCGCCCTCGAGCCGCTCGAGGAGCGCGAGCGCGGCGTGCAGGCTCGTCGCCCCGCCGAGGCCCGTCAGGTGCGGCGCGTGCGCCTCCGCGACCGGCGGCTCGGCGTAGCCGTCCATCACCTGCGGCGCGCTCTCGACGAGCCGCTCGAAGCTCTCCACGAGCCAGCGCAGCATCGTCTCGAGCATCACGGCGGGATCGATCACCGGCTCGCCGACGCCGGGCTCGCCCCCGTTGGGCGGGAAGAGGATCGGCCAGGTCCCCCACGCCCCCTTCCAGCTCTCGGCGAAGCTCACGAGCGACTGCGGCGTGAACGCCTCCTCGACGCTCCGATAGGTCGCGACGACCGGCGGGTCCGTCTTGGCGATCTCCTCGAGCGCCATCCGCATGGTGCGGAACGCGTTCTCGTAGAAGCCGAACCAGATGTGGAGCCCGTGCTCCTCGATGCGCTTGCCCGGACCGCGGCCGCTCGCGCCCTTGCCCCCGAGCCGCCAGCCCATCTGGTAGACCGTGATGTCGAAGCGCGCGGCCGCGTCCGGCATGCTCGTGATCCACGCGAGGGCCGACATCGACCCGAGCCCTCCGCCCAGCACCGCGATCTTCGTCTTCGCCATCCGAGCTCCTCCGCGCTGCCGAGCATACGCGCGATTCTGCGATCGCACGCGGGACTCGACAGATCGGCGAGTGGAGGAGAGGATGATCCCCTTGACGGCGCCGGCGAAAGAAGCAACCGGGTCGGTTGCGTACGGGCCCTACCGCGTGGTCGGCCAGCTCGGGGTGGGCGGGATGGGGGTGGTGCATCGCGCGGTGCATCGCGAGACGGGCGCCTCCGCCGCGCTCAAGACCGTCATCGTCGAGGACCCCCTGCTGCTCGCCGGTCTGCGCCGCGAGGTGCGCGCGCTCTCGCGCCTCGCCCACCCGGGCATCGTGCGGATCGTCGACGTCGCCCTCGACGACGAGGCCCCCTGGTACGCGATGGAGCTCCTCGAAGGCCAGACCCTGAAGGAGCTCCTGCACCCCGACCAAGAGGCGCGCGAGACCGCCCCGAGCGGCAAGCTCCCGCGCGGCGAGTGGCGCCCGGGCTCGGCGCCCGATCACGCGCGGCGCGACGCGCTGCTGGCGATGTTCGCGCCGCTCTGCGACGCGCTCGCGTTCCTCCACGGCGAGGGCGTGATCCACCTCGACCTCAAGCCCGACAACATCTTCCTCGCCGAGGACGGGCCGCGCATCATGGACTTCGGCCTCGCGGCGCGCTCGCTCGCCGTGCACGGCCGCGAGGTGCTCGACGTCGTGGGTCGCGGAGTCGGCACCGCGACCTACATGGCGCCCGAGCAGATCCATGGCGCGCCGCTCGACGCGCGCGCCGACCTCTACGCCCTCGGCTGCATGCTCTACGAGGTGATCACGGGCCGCCCGCCCTTCACCGGCCACAACTCGATGAGCGTCGTCTACGGTCACCTCCAGCGCGAGGCCCCGCCTCCGTCGGCGCTCGCCCCGGACGTGCCGCCCGAGCTCGACGCGCTGGTGGGCTCGCTCCTCGCGAAGGACCCCGACGCGCGCACCGGCTACGCCGCCGACGTCGCGCGCGAGCTGCGCGCCGTGCTCCCGCTCGCGCCGCAGCCCGTCCGGACGCCTCGGCCCCGCGACTACCTCTATCGCCCCGCGCTCGTCGGACGGGACGCGCCGGTCGAGGCCCTTCGCGCCGAGCTCGCGCGGAGCGCCCGCGGCGAGACGCGCGTCGTCTTCCTCAAGGGCGAGAGCGGCGTCGGCAAGACGCGCCTCGCCGTCGAGCTCGCGCGGCGCGACGCGGATGGCTTCACCGTGCTCACCGGTGAGTGCCGCTCGCTCGGCGCCGGGGAGGCTCGGGGCGCGCCGCTCGCGCCCTTCGACGACGTCTTCCACGGCATCGCCGATCGCTGTCGCGCGGAGGGCCCCGC
>JAEZBP010000088.1 GCA_023427125.1 Pseudomonadota bacterium
CGGCCCGCGCTGCGATCCTCGCGGTGCTCGCCGCGGCGTGCGCGCCGGGGACGCCGCCCGATCCGCCGCGCGTCGAGCTCCTCGAGCTCACGCCGGCGATCGAGGATCACGTGCTCGTGCTCGGTACTCGCGGCGCGGCCGAGCCGGGCCTCGACGTGGTGGGGCTCAGCCTCGATCGAACGAGCGAGCGCACCTTGGGCTTCGTCGCCGCCGACGGGAGCTTCCTCCTCGAGGTGCCGGGCCTCGAGGGCGACGTGCTGCGCATCCAGCTCGAGGAGGCCGGCCTCCGCTCGACACCGCTCGACGTGATCGCCAGCTTCGGCACGCCCGACGCGTGGACGCCCGCCCTCCCGTGCCTGCGCGTCCCGAACGCGATCGATCTGGCGACCACCTCGGCGATCGCGATCACGAACGACTGCCAGGAGCCCGTCTCGATCGCCCTCGCGCTGCGCACGCCCGCTCCGCTCACGATCGGCGAGCCCGAGGCCAGCATCCTGCCGGGGGACTCGGTCGAGATCGAGCTCACGCGCACCGGCGAGCCCATCGACGCGGTCGTCCTCGTCACCATCACGGCGCCAGTCGCCGACCGCCGCGCCGTCAGCGTCCTCGGTCGCTGACGAGCCGAGCCTCATCCTCGCGCTCGCGCTCGCCCCTTCCTTCGCCGTTCGTCCTGAGCGCGACCCGCGCCGCGAGTCGCAGTCGAAGGGCGCCGCGGCCGCAGCGGCCCCGTTCGTCCTGAGCGCAGTCGAAGGACTCGGCGCTATGCGCTGGCTCAGGAGGAACGGTGCAGGGGTCATCAGCCCAACGGCGCGAAGAGCTCCTCGAGGTCGTCCTCGTCGAGCGCGAGCCGGCCGACGGCGCCGTTGAGGATGCCCTCGGCGAGCTTTCGCTTGCGCTGCTGGAGCTGGAGCATGCGCTCCTCGACGCTGCCCTGCGCGAAGAGGTTGTAGGCGACGACCGGCTTCTTCTGCCCGATGCGGTACGCGCGATCGGTCGCCTGATCCTGCGCCGCCGGGTTCCACCACGGATCGTAGTGGACGACCATGTCGGCGCTGGTCAGCGTGAGTCCGACGCCGCCCGCCTTCAGGCTGATGAGGAAGACGTCGGCGTCGCCGCGCTCGTAGCTGTCGACGAGGCCCTGACGATCCTTGCTGTCGCCGGTCAGCATCAAGAAGCGCGTGTTGCGCTGCTGGAGGCCGCGCGCGATCAGCGAGAGCATCCGCGTGAACTGGCTGAAGACGAGCACGCGGTGGCCACGGCCCATCTGCGTCTCGAGCAGCTCGAAGAGCAGCTCGTACTTGGCCGAGCGCGTCACCTCGCGCGCCGCGCGCATCGGCACGAGCCGGGGATCGCAGCACACCTGCCGGAGCTTCGTCAGCGCGTCGAGGATCGGCACCGTCGAGGCGGCGAGGCCCTTCTTCGCGATCAGGCGCCGCACCTCGCCGTGGGCGGCCACCCGGATGCTCTCGTAGAGCTCGCGCTGCGCGCCGGTCAGCACGACCGGCCGCATCAGCTCCGTCTTCGGCGGTAGCTCGGTGGCCACCTCCGACTTCATGCGCCGCAGGATGTACGGGCCGACCAGCTGGCGCAGCGTGGCGAGGCGCTCTTCGTCGGCGCCCTGCTCGATCGGCACGCGGTACCAGCGGCGGAAGCTGAGCTCGTCGCCGAGCAGGCCAGGGTTCAAGAAGTCGAAGAGCGCCCAGAGCTCGCCGAGGTGGTTCTCGATCGGCGTGCCGGTGATGCAGAGGCGGTGCGAGGCCGAGAGCCGCTTGGCCGCGCGGTGCGCTTGGCTCCGCGTGTTCTTGATGGTCTGCGCCTCGTCGAGGATCAGCAGGTGGAACTCGTGCCCCGAGAAGCGCTCCTCGTCGCGGACCAAGAGCGGATAGCTGGTGATGACGACATCCACGCCGGCGATCGCGTCGAAGCGCTCGTGGCGCTTGGGCCCGTGGATGAGGAGCGTCGAGAGGTGGGGCGCGAACTTCGCGATCTCGCGCTCCCACACGCCGACGAGGCTGGTCGGCGAGACGACGAGCGCGGGGCGGACGAGGCGGCCGGCCTCCTTCTCGGCGGCGAGGTGCGCGATGGTCTGGAGCGTCTTGCCGAGCCCCATGTCGTCGGCGAGGATGCCGCCGACCTCGCACGCGCGCAGGTGCTGGAGCCACTCGAGGCCCGCCTGCTGGTACGAGCGGAGGGTCGCGCGCAGCTTCGCGGGCGCGTCGACCTTCGCCTTCGGCGTCGAGGTGAGCACCTCGCCGACCTCGCGGATCTCGCGCTCACCCTCCCACGAGAGCTCGGGCTCGCCGGCGTCGACGAAGACCTCGTCGAGGCGCGGGAGCGCGCCGGCCTTGCCGCGCGGGAACGCGAGCACCTCGTCCTCGCCGAGCCCCTCGCCGTCGTAGAGCTCGCTCAGCACGCGCAGGAGCCCCTGGAGCTGCTCGGAGGGGATGGGCAGGTAGCGCCCGTCCGGGAGCGGCACCGCCACGCAGCGCTTGCGCCGCCCGAGGCTGGCCAGCGTCCCTCCGTCACCGCTCGCGTCGAGCAGATCGATGAGCGCGGGCAAGAGGTTCACGCGCCGGCCCTCGACCTCCACGCCGAGCTCGAGCGCGAACCAGTCGGGCCGCTCGTCGTCCGGCGCGACGCTGGCGTAGTAGTGCGCCGCGTCGCTCTCCACGACCTGGTACGGGTACGTCGTGTCGACGTCGACGCGCCACCCGAGCGCGGTCAGCTTCGGGACCACCGTCGCGCTGAAGCCGCAGTAGTCGTGGACGTCGCCGTCGCAGCGCAAGAGGTAGTGCGCGCGGCTGTCGGGCGGCACCGCGTAGTCCTCGAGGCACTCGAGGTCGACGGCGCCGAAGCCCTCGAGCACGCAGCGCGCGCGCCGCTCCGCCGCGTAGTCGCGCATCACCGCCCGCATGCCGGCCGACGTCGCGCGGAAGAAGCGGTCGCGCGGGTCGCACGCGGCGAGGAGCTGCCCGCCGTAGTCGAAGAAGAGCTCCGCGACGGGCGCCTCGATGGTCTCGAGCATCGCGCCGAAGCCGCCGCTGCGATCGATCGTCACCTGCTCGATGCGCAGCTTGACGCACGGGGTCGGCGCGATGGTGACCGCGACGTCATCGTGGCGGGCCGTGTCGTGGCGCGCCGTCTCGTGATGGTACGCGCTGCTCGCTCGCGGCGCGCTGAAGTGTTCTTCGGTAAACCGCACGGCGCCCCTTAGATCAAAAGCGTGCGGCCTTGTCGATCCCGAAAATGCAGGGGATCTCGCGTGCTACGCGCAGCGCCGAGCTCAGCCACTAGGGGTCGTGGGGGGTGCGCGCCGAGGCCACGATCGGCGGGGTGGGCGTGGCCGCCGCGCCCGCCTTTCGAGATCGCGAGCGGTGGCTGTCTTCTCTCTTGTGCACGCCCTCGCGTGCCGCGAGCGAGAGCACATGAGCATCGACGCCGCATTGCCGCTCGCGGGCCTGGTCGTCTTGATCGAGGCGTGGCACTTCCACCGCCTGCAGCGCGCCGCCATCCGGCCGACCGCGCGCTTCCGCAAGCTCGACGTCTATCCCTCGCTCACCGTCATCCGGCCCATCAAGGGCCTCGACGCTGGCGCGGAGGAGAACCTGCGCGCCGCGCTCGACAACGGCTACCCCGGCCCGATCGAGTCCCTCTTCGTCCTCGACGACGAGCGGGACCCGGCGGTGCCGCTCGTGCTCGAGGCCATCGCGGCGCACCGCGGCCGCGGCGCGGCGCGCGTGATCTACTGTGGCGAGCCGCCCGTGGGGCGCACCGGCAAGCTGCACGCGATGATCGCCGGGATGCGCTGCGCCAAGGGCGAGCTCGTCGCGTTCGCGGACTCGGACATCCGCCCGGGCCGCGACGCGCTCGCGATGCTGGTCGAGACGCTGCGCTCGAGCGAGCGCGCAGGCTGCGCGTTCGCGCCGGTGGTGGTGGCCGGCCAGCACCGGACGGCCGGCGACGCCGCGTACGCGCTCACGCTCAACGGCATCTACGGCGCCGCGGTCGCCACCGCGGTCTTGCTCGCGCGGGGTGAGCTCCCGTTCATCATGGGGCAGCTCATGCTCTTCGATCGCGAGGCGCTGCGCGCGATCGGCGGGCTGACCCGCGTCGAGGGCCAGCTCGTCGACGACATGTACATCGGCGCGCGGCTGCGGGAGGCCGGCTATCGAAACGTGGTCTCGCCGGGCGCGGTCCCGGTGATCCAAGAGGGCCTCTCGCCGGCAGAGTTCGTCGCGATCTACCGCCGGTGGATCGCGTTCTCGCTCTCGGGGCTCGACACGGCGTTCACGCTGGCCTCGTTCCGCCACAACGTGCTCTTCTGGGTCGGCGTCCTGATCGGCGCCGCCGGCATCGCCATCGGGAGCGTCCCTGCGACCGGGCTCGCCGCCCTCATCGTCCTCTCGACGTCCTTCAGCGTCTACGAGGGCCACATCGAGCTCGGGGGCGCGCCGCTCGGGCTCCGCTACGCGTGGGTGCCCCTCGCCCTGCTCGTCCTCACTCCGCTCCTCTACCCCACGATCTACGCGCGCCGCGTCGTCCCCTGGCGCGGTCGCAGCTACACGATCGACCACCGCGGCCGGCTCGCCGAGGCCGAGCCCGAGCCTGTCGAAGCGGCCATGACCTGAGGCGGTCCATCCGCTGACGTTCGTCGTTGACAGACGTCGGTGACGTATGTCAATGAGTCCTCTGCGTCCCTTTGGGGCGCCTGGCTGGTGCAGCCGCGCGAGGGCGGGAGCGATGGACGAGGCACTCTCGAGCTTGCTCGTGATGATCGCGATCTCGGTCGCGGTGAGCGCGGTGACCTTCTGGGGCCTCGGCGGCCTCGTGCACTACCTCTTCTACGTGCGGCGGCGCGGGGATGCGGCGCGGTGGAAGGTGCAGCCCAAGCGCTTCCTCTCTCCACGAATGACGCGGCACGCGTTCCTCCTCGGGAGCTTCAACATCCTGATGGGCGCCACGATCGGCGGCGCGTTCGCGTGGCACGTGAGTCGCGGCGGCTGGTCGACGCTCTACCTCGATCCGCTCGAGCTCGGCGTGCTCTGGATCCCGATCAGCGCGCTCCTCACCTACGTGATGATCGACGCGGGCCTCTACTACAGCCACCGCTTCCTCCACCGGCGCTCGCTCTTCCGGTACATCCACCGCTGGCACCACCGCTACACCGCCCCGATCGTGTTCACCACGACGGCGGTGCACCCGCTCGAGTTCCTGATCTTCCAGGCGTTCGTGATGCTCCCGGCGGTGGTCCTGCCGGTCCACTGGGCCGTCTACGTGGCCGTCGTCGCCTACACGTACTTCATCGGGATGATCGATCACTCGGGGATCCACGTGCGCTGGCCGCTGCCGCTCCACTCCGGGAACCAGTTCCACGACGATCACCACGTCTACTTCCACTGCAACTACGGGCACCACACGCAGCTCTTCGATCGCCTGCACGGCACGGTGCGCCGCGAGGATCGCCGCTACGGCGAGGACGTCTTCAGCGATCACGGGAGCGAAGCGGAGTGACGGGAGCCCGACCCCTGCTGAGAGCTGACTTCGCTGCGCCTTTTGGCAGGTGTCGGGATGCCGTCACGCAGCGGAGCGACCCATTTATCCGCGGGGCCCCGGTCGAGCCAGAGGACCCGCGTAAGCGAGCTTGAGGGAGATGGACCATGCAGACCGCAGGTGAGGCGCCGCGCTTTCCGTTCGTCGGATACCCGAAGGGCTGGTTCGTGGTCGCGCTCTCGAGCGACGTGCCGGCCGAGGGGGTCGCGCGCCTCCGCTACTTCGGCCGCGACCTGATCGCGTACCGCGGCGAGTCGGGGCGCGCGTACGTGATGGACGCGTACTGCCCGCACCTCGGCGCCCACCTCGGCCACGGCGGCGTGGTGGAGGGCGAGACGGTGAAGTGCCCGTTCCACGGGTGGCGCTTCGACGGGAGCGGCCGCTGCGTCGCGATCCCGTACAGCGACAAGATCCCGACGAAGGCGCGCATCGACGCGTGGCCGGTGTGCGAGCAGGACGGGGTGGTGCACGTCTTCTACGACCCGAGCGGCGAGGCGCCCTGGGCGCTGCCGAAGCTCGACGAGGAGGGCTGGACGGTCGGCCGCACGGTGCTCTGGCCCGGCCTGAAGACGCACCCGCAGGAGATCTTCGAGAACACCGTCGACATGGCGCACATCGGGCCGGTGCACGCAGGGCGCGGCGCGACGATCTTGCGCAAGGAGAAGGACGGCGAGCGGCTCGAGGTCGACCTGGAGTTCCAGGCGCCGGGCGACGTGGTCGGCATGCCCGACACCCTCAACGACGTCCACCTCTCGGTCACGCTGCGCGGGCTCGGCTGGGTGGTGGTGCAGACGCACGTGCGCAACGTCGGCGTCCGGGCGCGCCAGCGCATCTACGTGACGCCGATCGACGAGGAGAGCGTCGACATCCGCGGCGTCGTGCACGTGAAGGAGACCGACGATCCCGCGTTCACCGAGGAGCTCGCGGGGATCTTCTACGGCGCGTACGTCGAGGACTTCGCGAAGGACTTTCCGATCTGGGAGAACAAGCGCTACCTCGATCGGCCGATGCTCGCGCCGGGCGACGGGCCGATCCCGTTCTATCGCCGCTGGTGCGAGCAGTTCTATCCGCGCGCGAGCCGCCCCGCCGCGCCGAGCGAGACCGAGGAGGTGCCCATGACGTCGCTCCTCTCGGCCGCGTCGATGCTGCGCGCGCTCGAGCCGGTGCAACAGAGCGCGCGAGGCGTGGCGAGGCGGGTGCTCTCGGTCCTGAAGAGCGAGCGGCCGAGCCCGAGCGGATCGCGAGCGAATGGAGGATCGAACGGCTCGACCGGAGGCTCGCGTCCCGCGGCCGTCAGCGCGCCTGCTGCGGTCGAGGCGCCGGCGCCGAGCAGGGCGAAGATCGCCAGCGTCGACGAGTACTTCACGACGCTCGAGCAGCGCTTCGTCCCTTCCGCGGCGAGGGGCGTCGACGCCGTCTTCCAGTGGGAGCTCGCGGGCGACGACGGCGGCACCTTCCACGCGCACGTCCACGACGGGCGCGTCGAGGTGAAGCGCGGTGCGCACGAGGGCGCGGCCGTGTGCCTGGTGATGAAGGCCGAGGACTACGTGCGCATCGTCAACGGCGAGCTCGACGGCGTCGCCGCCTTCACCAGCGGCCGCAGCAAGGTGAAGGGCAGCCTCACGCTCGCGATGAAGATGCGCGCGCTCTTCCCGCAGTGAGCTCACCACGCTCCCGGGTTCGCGCCGGGGAGGTCGGTTCGAGCAATTTCGCGCAGAGGCGCAGAGGGGTAGAACGGGTGTGCTCGTGAGGCGCAGGTCCCGTTTCTCTGCGTCTCTGCGCCTCTGCGCGAACCAAATCCCAAGGGAAGCTCCACGACGGAGCTCAGCGCGCCTCGGCGCCCTTCCAGAAGAGGACGGTCACGCCGTCGAGCATCGTGCGGAGCGGCAGCTCGCGGTTGCCGTACCACGCGAGCAGGGCCGCGAGCATGTGGCCGAGGTAGAGGTCGCTCATCACCACGTGCGGGAGGTGCGCCGCGATCTCGCCGCGCTCGACGCCCCTCTGGAAGCGCGCGGAGAGCACCGAGCGCAGGGGCGTCGCCTCCTGATCGCTCATCGTCGTGGCGGTGTAGCGGAGCGCGGCGCTGGTCACGTCGGGGAGCAGATCGGGATCCGGCTCCCAGATGCTCGCGAGCTCCGCCGTGAGCGTCATCAAGACCTCGCTGATCTTCGCGTCATCGGGCAGCGCGTCGAGCGCGTCGCAGAGGATCACCTCGGTCTCGCGCATCCGCTCGAGGAGCACGTGCTCCTTCGTCGGGAAGTGGAAGTAGAACGCGCCGCGGCTCACCCCCGCCGCGCTGGCGATGTCGTCGATGCGACAGGCGGCGACCCCGTCGCGCCGGAAGACGAGCAGGGCCTGCTCGTAGATCCGGCGCCGGGTCCCGCGACGCTGCGCTTCTCGCGTCATCCGCACGTACGCTGCCACGCCGCTCCGGCGGCGTTCAACGATGAAAGGGGCTGCCCCTGGACGGGGAGACGGCGGTGCTACATACCAGGCGCCCCTTATGGATCCCGAGGACAGCACGGAGCGCGCCGGACGCGTCGCGATCGTCGGCCGGCCGAACGTCGGCAAGAGCACGCTCCTGAACGCGCTGCTGAGGCAGAAGCTCGCGATCACCGCGCCGCGGCCCGGGACGACGCGCTCGCGCCTGCTCGGCGTCTACGCCTCGGCGGCGCCGCCCACCCAGATCGCCTTCATCGACACGCCCGGCCTCGAGCGGCCGCGCACGGTGCTCGGCCGTGCGCTCGTCGAGGAGGCGCAGGCGTCCCTCGAGGACGCCGAGGTGATCCTCCTCGTCGTCGACGCCTCACAGCGCGGAAAGGGCCGCGATCCGATCCCGCCCGCCGACGTCGCCATCGCCGATCAGGTGCGCGCGACCGGCAAGCCCCTCGTCGTCGCGCTCAACAAGGTCGACACGATCCGTGACAAGGGCGCCCTCCTCCCGAAGCTCGCGGCGTGGCAAGAGCGCTACGATCCGGCGGCGATCGTCCCGCTCTCGGCGCTCCGCAGCGACAACGTCGGGGCCGTCGTGAAGGCGCTGCGCCCGCTGCTGCCCGAGGGGCTGCTCTACGAGCCGGACTTCCTCACCGACAAGCCGGAGCGCTTCTTCGTCGCCGAGCTCGTCCGCGAGGCGATCCTCCACCACACCTTCCAAGAGGTCCCGCACTCGGTCGCCGTCGAGATCGAGGAGATGCAGGAGGACGGCGAGCTCACCCGCATCGGCGCGATGATCCTCGTCGACCGCCCGACCCACAAAGGGATCCTCATCGGCGCAGGCGGCGCGATGCTCAAGGCGATCGGCACCGACGCCCGCATGGAGATCGAGGAGCTCCTCCAGAAGAAGGTCTTCCTGCGCCTCTTCGTGAAGGTCGACGAGGACTGGACGCGCGACGCGGTCAAGGTGCGGCGCGTCACGCGGGAGCCGTCCTGACATGGGCAAGAAGCAAGCACCGCGCAACGAGCACCCGCTCCCGGCCGGGGCGGTCGGCGCGCTGCCGATCGTGGCGATCGTCGGGCGCCCCAACGTGGGCAAGAGCACGCTCTTCAATCGGCTGGCGGGCTCGCGCATCGCGATCGTCGAGGACATGCCGGGCGTCACGCGCGACCGGCACTACGCCGAGGCGTCGGTGCTCGGCCGGCCCTGCGTGCTGATCGACACCGGCGGCTTCGATCCGCACAGCGACGATCCGATGCGCGAGGGCATCGCGCATCACGTGCGGCTCGCGCTCGAGGAGGCCGAGCTGGTCGTCTGCGTGCTCGACGCGACGAGCGAGGCGCTGCCGGCCGATCGGGAGGCGGTGCACCTGCTCCGCGAGGCGAAGAAGCCGGTGATCTTCGTGGCCAACAAGGCCGACTCGCCCAAGCGCGGGCACGAGGCGATGTCGCTCTACGAGCTCGGCGTGAGCGAGATCCTCCCGATCAGCGCGGCGCACGGGCTCGGGCTCGGCGAGCTCGAGGAGACGATCGCCAGGGCGCTCCCGCAGGTCGACGAGGGCGCGCGGCTCGAGCTGCCGGAGGGGACGCCGCGGCTCGCGATCGTCGGGCGGCCCAACGCCGGTAAGTCGTCGCTCACGAACCGGCTCCTCGGCGAGGAGCGGCAGCTCGTGGACAGCCGCCCGGGCACCACCATCGACAGCATCGACGCGCTCGTCGAGCTCGACGGCGAGCCGCTCGTGCTGATCGACACGGCCGGGATCCGCCGGCGCCGCGCGGTGAAGAAGGACAAGGGCGTCGAGGCGCTCAGCGTGATGAAGGCGCTGCGCGCGGTCGAGCGGAGCGACGCCGTGATCTTGATGATCGACGGTGAAGAGGGCGCCGCCGAGCAGGACGCGCGGCTCGCGGGGCTCATCGTCGATCGCGGGCGCGCGCTCGTCGTCGCGCTGAACAAGATGGACGTCTTCGACGCGGCGCGGCGCAGCGGGGAGGGCGCCGAGCGGCGCAAGAGCGCGCTCGAGAAGACCCGCGAGGAGCTCTCGTTCGCCCCGTGGGCGCCGGTCGTCCCGATCAGCGCCAAGACGGGCCGCGGGACGACGAAGCTGATGGCGATCGCGAAGGCGGCGCTGGTCGAGCACGAGAAGCGCATCCCCACCGCGGAGCTGAACCGCTTCTTCGAGGAGGTGCTCGAGCACCACCCTCCGCCGATCCACCGCGGCAAGGCCGTGCGCCTCTACTACGTGACGCAGGCCGCGACCAAGCCGCCCACGTTCGTGGTGGTGACCAACGAGCCGGACGCCGTCCACTTCAGCTATCAGCGCTACGTCGCCAACCGCATCCGCGAGCGCTTCGGCTTCGAGGGCACGCCCATCCGCGTGTTCTATCGCGCCAAGCGCCGCCGCGACTGATCTCCGGGGCTCGAGGAGCGCGCACAAACGAGAACGCCCGGGCGGTGAGGCCCGGGCGTCTCGTTCGTCGCAGCGACCCGCTCTCGGGTCAGCGCTGCGTGCTGCCGATCACTGGCAGTCGGCGGGGACGGTGCGCTGCATGCCGGTGAGGCCGGTGCGGAAGCCGTCGATCGTGGCCTGGCAGGCCGCGTCGGCGCCGGCGCCCGGCGTGGCGCGCGCGGCGGCGACGCCGGCGCAGGAGGTCGCGGCCGAGAGATTGCCGGTCGGCATCGCGGCGTTCATCTCGGTCACGTAGGCCTCGCAGCAGCGCTGCGCGCGATCAC
>JAEZBP010000091.1 GCA_023427125.1 Pseudomonadota bacterium
GCCGGGGCGGGGGCCGGGCCGCTGCCGAACTCGGGCGGCAGCGTGCCGGCGGTCTGGAGCATGGTGTCCGATGCCGTCGCCTTCTCGCCCGCGAACTTCTCGATCTGCTCGCTGACGAAGCGGGCCACCTTCTTGTACGGCGACCAGAACCCCTGCCGGATGCTGATCGGCTGCTCGACGATCTTCGTGACGGTCGCGTCCCAGTCGTTGCCGTCGCGGTCGTAGAACACGCCGTTGCGGCCCACCATGAGGAAGTCGCTGTCACCGTTGGTGATCGCCGCGACGATCGTCCGCTTCTCCTTGCCGCGGGTGCAGTCGCAGTAGGCGAGGCACGCCATCGACAGGCCGGCGAGCGTCGCGTGCTTGGCGGTGTCGGTGACGCGCATGCAGAGGTCGAAGCTGCGGCCGTCGAGGTAGAGCACGCCGGTCTGGAACGTGGCCTTGCGCCGCCGCCCGTAGAAGTCCTCGAACGAGACGAAGCTGCGCAGCAGCTTCTCGAAGTCGCGGTAGTAGTGGACCAGCTTGTCGACCGCCGCGATGGCCTTGGCCTCCGCCTCGAGCGCGAGATCCTCGATGATGAGCGCGTCGAGCTTCGCCTTGGCGTCCGAGGCCACGAGCTCGCTCAGCCGCGCGATGCCGAGCGCCTCGACCGAGCCGGGCGGCTTCTTCCCGAGCCACGCCGCGTGTCCGGCGAGCTTCTCCTCGATCGCGCGCCAGTCGTCGGGCGTGAGCGCGTCCTTGTCGCCGACGATCGGCGCCACGCAGTCGGACCGCAGCGCGGCCACCGCCTTCGCGAACGCGGGATTGACGCCCTCGCCGAGCGGCAGGTCGCGGCCGGCGGCCACGTGCGCGATCGGGAGCGCCGCCAGCGCCTCGCTCGACGTGGAGAGGTTCTGCTTGGTGAGCGCGGCCAGGTCGGTCTCGGCCGGGTTGAGCGCCCCCGCGGCGCGCTCGTCCATCGCGGCGAGCGCGCAGCGCGTGAAGTAATCCGAGACCTTCTCGCGAACCGCCGAGTAGGCGCTCCAGGCCGCGGGGGTGGCGTCGCCGAGCGGGAAGATCACCTCGTCGCCCTTCGCCGCGTCCCACCAGTCGACGAAGATCCTCGCCTCGGTGAAGAACTGGTCGACCAACGCCTGCGAGGTGCCGTCCTTGCCGCTCGCGTCCTTCTCGGGACCGAAGCAGGTCATGACGTCGCGGATGGCCTGCGCGGTCGCCTCCTCGCGCGCCGACTCGGGCGGGATGATGCCGTCGCCGTTGAAGACCGTGCTCGCGAAGATCGCGGCGGTGTCGCGGGTGTCGGCCGGCGAGATCGCAGTCGCGTTCTCCTTGCCGAGGTTCTTCAGGATCTGCCGGGCCGAGGAGCGCAGCTGCTTTCCCTCGGGATCCGAGTCGTCGATGGACTCGATCGGGAGCTCGTCGTGCTTCTCGAGGAGCTCGTCGGGGTCGGTCAGGACGCTGCACAGCCACTTCGCCGCCGCGAGCACCTCGGGCACGCGGATGCGACCGTCGTCGTCGGTGTCGAGCAGCGAGAGGGTGTGGGGGTCGAGCTCGAGGTCCTTGGCCGGACAGGCGATCGCGACCCACAGCTTCGGGTCGAGCTCGGCCAGCTTGGCGACATCGGTCCCGGTCTGGAGCTGGACCTGGTCGAAGCCCCCCACTCGAAAGAACTTCCATGCATGCTTGGTCATCGGCGCTCTCTCTCTCTCTACGCTCGGGTCCCGCGATGGTGCAGGCGTGGCCGCTTTGCACGGCCGGCCGCGATGCGCCAGCACCGCTCGTACCGCACGAAATCTGGACGGGGAAGGGCGGCCCCACCCCAATAGACGAGGGTCTGCGTAGGCTCGAGCCCACGGACCGTCGGTGGGAGCCCTCAGAGGCTCACGGGGCCCGCGTACTCTGCGCCGAGGACCACCGACCAGACCCCCATCGTGCTCCAGGCGCTCTCGCTCAGCCCGAAGCGCGCGCCACCCGTGAAGATCAGCGGGCCCACCACCAGCCCCACGCTCGCGCCCGCCGTCGGGATGGTCAGCAGCGCGCCGTCCTCCTGGCCGAGGCTCAGGCCGAGCTCCACGCCCAGGACGACCGGCTCGGCGACCCGCAGATCGATCCCGTAGGCCGAGACCAGCGCCGCGTTGCCGGACTCGTCGAGGTCGGCGGCCGCGCCCAGCCGCGCGCGCAGGCCGATGAGCTCGCTGAGCGCCAGCTGGAGATGCACGGAGGGCACGAGCCGCACGACAGCCAGGCCGCCTTCGCTGGCGCCGGTCGGGAAGAACGCCGCGAGCTCGAACGCCAGCGCCAGCTGGTCGAAGCGCGGCGCGTACGACGCCGCGGCGTTGACGTCGCCGGCGCCACGGTGGCTCGTGCGCTCCCACTGGCGGTGGAAGTCCAGGGTGGTCCCGAGCTCGAGCTGGAGCTGACGCTCGAGCAGACCGGCGCGCGCGCTCACCGCGATCCGCGCGCGCTGCTCGGCCGCGTCGCCCGCGACCGTCCCCGCGATCGCGACGTTCAGTCCGTCGCGCCGGATGTCGCGCAGGCCGACCATGCTCGGCCACGGGACGGTGCCGAAGGGCTGCGGGAAGAGCGGCTCGCCGCGATCCTCCACGTCCGGCTCGCTGGGCTCCGATGAGGGCGGTGCCGCGACCGCCGCGACCGCCGGCGCCGCCGACACCGCGACAGGGAGCGCGCCGAGCGCCGTCTCGCCGTTCATCAGGGCGAGCGTCCCCTCCTCCGGCGCATCGGCGGTGGCCCGCACCCGCACCGTGAGCGTCTCGCCCTCGCGGCGGTGAACGAGCACCTCGAGCCCGTCACTGCCGCGCACGGCGACGCTCGAAGGCACCTCGACGGCGCTGGCGATCCGCAGCGTCACCTCCGCCTCCTCGCCCCGCGCGAGGACGAGCTCGCGCGCCTCGTCGGCGGGGCGGAGCTCGACGGCGGCCACCTGCACCTCGACGACGCCGAGCGCGCGTCCCTCGGCGTCGCCGCCCGCGCGCGTCGTCGCCCCCCGCGCCCGCCGGGGGGTG
>JAEZBP010000099.1 GCA_023427125.1 Pseudomonadota bacterium
CCGCCCTGAGCGCGGTGGCGCCGAAGGGTCGGCTCCGGTGTGTCAGGGAAGTCGTCGAAGGGCGACCGGGCCGCCGGCGTGCTTCGACTGCGCCATCGCCTTCGGCGATGCCTCGCTCAGCACGAACGGTCGGGGTGGTGCCGAATCGCGCTCGGTCATTCAGGGACCGGGGCGTGAGCGCTCGGCTCGTCGATCTCTCGCCCGGGCGGGCGGTCTGGAACGTCGCGTGGCCGATGGCCGCGCTCGGCGTCTTGCGGGCGGGCTTCCACCTCACCGACTCGTTCTTCGTCGGCCGCCTCGGGCCACAGGCGCTGGCCGCGCTCGGCGGCAGCGCGTTCGGCTGGTGGGTGATCGTGCTGGCGTGCGATCTGCCCGCGGTGGGCGCGCACGCGCGGGTGGCGCGGCACGAAGGCGCGGGCGAGCGCGCGCGCATGGGCGAGACGCTCGCGCAGGGGCTCTGGGTGGGGCTCGCGCTCTCGGCGCTCCTGGCGCTCGCGTACCCGCTGCGCGGCCACTACTTCGATCTCCTCGGCTTCGCGCGCGGCTCGAGCGAGCACGCGCTCGGCAGCGAGTACCTCGGCACGGCGCTCATCTCCGCGTCCACCCTCGCCGCCTCCGCGGTCATCGGCGCCGCCTTTCGCGGCCTCGGCCAGACCCGCACCGCGCTCGCGATCACCGCGTTCGCCCTGCTGGTGAACGCGGCGCTCGACCCGCTCCTGATCTGGGGGATCGGCCCCTTCCCGCGGCTCGGGGTCGCCGGCGCCGCGTGGGCCACCGCGATCGCGAACGCGCTCGGCGCCGTGCTCGCGCTCTGGCTCCTGAAGAGCCGAGGGATCCGCGTGCGCCTCTCCCGGCCCGATCCTCGCAAGCTCGTCGCGATCACTCGGATCGGCTTACCGGTGAGCGCGTCGGGGATCGGCTTCGCGATCTGCTACGTGATCCTCGGCCGCGCGATCACCAGCTTCGGCAGCGAGCAGATGGGCGCGCTCGGTGTCGGTCACCGCCTCGAGGGGCTCGCGTACCTCGTGTGCCTCGCGTTCGGCGTCGGCGCCGCGACGATGGTCGGCCAGCACCTCGGCAGAGGCGATCCGGCGCGCGCGAGAGAGAGCGCCCGCGTCGCGGCCCGATCGGCCTCGCTGATCATGGTCCCGATCACGATCGCGCTCTTCGTCTTGGCGCGGCCGCTCTTCGGGCTCTTCACGGACGACCCGGCCACGATCGACGCGGGCGTGCTCTACCTGCGCATCCAGGTGGCGGTGCTGGTCTTCATGGCGCTCGAGGAGGTCTACCTCGGCGCCTTCGCCGGCGCGGGCGACACGCTCGCCGCCTCCGCGATCACGTTCTTCTTCACCGCGGCGCGCATCCCGCTCGCCTGGTGGCTCGCGTACGACGCCGGCCTCGGCGTGAAAGGCGTGTGGATCGCCATCGCGGCGTCCACGGCGATCAAGGGCGCGCTGCTCTGGGCGTGGTGGCGCCGCGGCCGCTGGGCGCGAGCGGCGCTGCCCGAGCGCGTTGCGCAGGCAGCCTGATCCCGCCTCGAGCCTCAGAGCGCGGCGTGCTCTCGCGGCGTCTCGCTGGTGACCGCGTCGCGAGGCCGCTCGCGCACCCGCACGCGGAGGCCCGGCCCGCGCTGGCGCAGCGTGACCGACGGCTTGAGCTCGAGCCGCTCGCCGGGCAGCAGCTCGAAGCGGAAGCGCTGCGCGATCGTCGCGAGGATCAGCGAGGCCTCGAGCATTGCGAAGTGGTTGCCGATGCAGACGCGCGGGCCGCCGCCGAAGGGGAAGTAGGCGAAGCGCGGGAGCGCGCTCTGGCGCTCGGACGCCCACCGATCAGGATCGAAGCCCTCCGGGTTCGGGAAGAAGCGCGGGTCGCGGTGCACCACCCACTGGCTGCAGAGGATCTGCGCGCCCTTCGGGATGGTGTAGCCGCCGATCTCGATCGGCTCCATCGCCTCGCGCCCGATCGTCCACGCGGGCGGGTAGAGGCGCATCGACTCCTTGATCACGCGCTCGGTGTACGGGAGGCGCCGCACGTCGTCGGCGGTGGGCAGCCTGCCGCCGAACACGCTCGAGAGCTCCTCGTAGAGGCGGCGCTCCACCTGAGGGTGCTTGCTCAAGAGATAGAACGTGTGCGCGAGCGCGAGCGCGGTCGTCTCGTGCCCGGCGAGGAAGAGCGTGATCGACTCGTCGCGCAGCTGCGCGTCGGTCATGCCGGTGCCCTCGTCGTCGAGCGCGGCCAGCAAGGTGCCCAAGAGATCGTCGCGCTGCTCGCCGGCGCGGCGGCGCGCGATGATCCGGTAGATCAGCTGGTCGATCTCCTTCACCGCCGCGTTCATGCGGAGGTTGCGCGGCGTGGGCACCCACGGCTTCAGCCGAAAGACGGCCTCCGGGCTGTTGGCGAAGAACTCGTTGATCGTCTCCATCGACTCGCGCACGGTCGCGACGTCCTCGGGGCTCACGCTGGTCCCGAAGAGCACCTCGGCGGCGACCTCCATGGTGATGCGAGACATCTCCTGGTGGAGGTTGACCGTCTCGCCGTCCGAGAGCGGCGCGAGGCCACGGTCGGTCACCTCGACCATCGCGGCGCCGTAGCCGGCGATGCGCTTGGGCGTGAACGCCTGCGACATCAGCCGGCGCTGGCGCTTCCACAGCTCGCCGTCGCTGGTCAGCAGGCCGAGCCCGAGCGCGCGCTTCAGCACGTCGGTGTAGGCGTCGCGCCCCATGATCCGCGCGTTCTTCACGACGATCGTCTCGATGTCGTCGGGGTGGCTGATGAGCCAGCACGACCGGCCGAGCAGCTTCATCTCCACGACGTCGCCATAGCGGTCGACGAGCTCGCGCAAGAGGTCGACCTGGCTGTTGGCGAAGCGGACGATGTTGCGGACCCCGAAGAGTCCGGGCGGGCCCGGCGCGCGTGCCTCTCGCGCGTTCAGCTCATGCTTGGCGTTCATCGCGTACTTCCCTCGTGGGGCGCTCCCACTCGTCGAAAGAGATCGACCATCGTCTTCGCCGTCGCGTCGACGTGCTCTTCGTCGATCTCGACCCAGCGAGACGCCAGCCATCGATCGCCGGCGTCCATCATCGAGAGCGCGACCTGCACGAGCAGCTCGGACGGCAGATCGGTGCGCACCGCGCCGACCTCCTGGCCCTTCTTCACGAGCTCGGCGGTCCACTCGAGCATCTTCTGGTTGATCTCGAGGAGCGCGGGGTGCCCCTCGAGCCGCTCGCGCGCGCGCGTGATGCTCAGGCAGACGGCGGCGCTCGAGGGATCGGCGAGCATGAAGCGCAGCGTGCGCTCGTACATGCCCTCGCACGCGCGCCAGAACGAGCCGGCGTCGTCGGCCTCGAAGGGCATCGCGACGTGCCCGAACCACACCGCGATCGCGGTCTCGAGGACGGTCCGGTAGAGGTCGTCCTTGTCCGCGAAGTAGTAGTACATCGCGCCCTTGCTGATGCCGGCGCGCTCGATGATGTGGTTGTAGGACGCGCCCGCGAAGCCGCGCTCGGCGAGCTCCTCGGCCGCCGCGGCGAGGATCGCTCGCTTTCGCGGCTCATCGAGCTTGTCGAAGCGGGGGAGAGGCATCGTCAGCGTCTAAACCTGGCGGTCGGACCCGACGGTTCGACCGAGCGGTCTAACGCTGACCGAGCTTCCTTCGTGCGTCAAGCGCCGTTCCTCGCGCTCCCGGCTGCGCTCAGCGCGCGGGATCGCAGGGCTGGCCGTCGGGGCGAGCGCAGGGCCTCGCGGGCGCCCGGCGGGGCGGAGGATCATCCTCGAAGGGGTTGACGATCCCGTCGTTCAGCGAGTCGATCGCGTCGCGCTGGCGCGGGGTCTCGCGCGGGGTGGAAGCCGTCTGCGCCGTGGTCGTGTCGGTCGCGGTGCTCGTGGTGACGGTCCGGTCGCGGCGCCTGGTCGTGCGGCCCTCGCGCTCCAGATGCAGCATGAGTTGCTCCTGCGTGCGCGCGCCGAGCGGGACCGACATCGGCCGATGGCCGGCCAGCTCGACCCGGTAGGTGACCGGCGCGTCGGTCGGCCGCGGAAGCTGGACCGGCGTGTTGCCGAGGAGCGAGCCCGAGGCGTCGTACACGACCGCGCCCGGGGGCTCCGTGCTGAGCTCGATCGTCGCGGCCAGCGCCCGCGACGTCGTGTCCTCCTCGACCACCGCCTCCTCGACCTCTTCGACCGCGGTCTCCTCGACCAACGCCTCCTCGACCACCGGATCCTCGACCGGGTCCTCGCGGGGCGGCGTGGTCACCTCGAGCTCGTCGGCCGCCGGGCCGTCGAACACCCCGAGCCCGAACGCGAGCCCCGCGCCGCCGGCCAGCCCCAGGCACACG
>JAEZBP010000127.1 GCA_023427125.1 Pseudomonadota bacterium
TCCGTGGGTCGTCCACGCGCGCGACGCCGGCCTCGACGCGGACGGCGTCGCGGTGGTCCTCGGCCAGTTCGCCGAGCGCGCCGACGCCGAGCGCTGGATGGCCGCCCCCCGACTGAGCGCGCGGCTCGTCCCGGTGCTGCCGATGAGCGAGGCCCTCGCTCGCGCTCACGTGGACGCGGGCCCGATCCCCGAGGTCACCCACGTCACCGCCCCCGCGCCGGTTCCCGCCTATGACGCGCGCGACCTCAGGGCGATCGAGAGGACCTGGACCGACACCTACGCCGAGGATCCCGATTCGCAGGCGCATCGGCGCCAGCGTGCAGCGCGACTCGCTCGGCTGACGCCCACCTGTCGCGTGGCGCCCGACCGCGTCTTCGTGCTGCCGCAGCTCGCGCGGTCCTCGCGCCTCGACTCGCGCGCCTGGCGCCCCGTCCGCTGCGGCGGCCGCGTCGCCTGGATCGCGCTCGAGGCCACCCAGACCGACGCCGTCGCGTGGACCGATCGGAGCGGCGCGAGCTTCATCACCCAGGTCGCGCTCGTCGCGTGCGACGTCCCCACCCAGCGCACCTGGCGCATCGACGAGCAGCGCCGGCGCGCGAGCCCGAGCGCCGCGGGCGGCGGCTGTTGATCCCGTGGTTGCTCCGCTGCGTGACCCGACAGCGGAGCGCGATCCCTCGCCCGTGTCACGGCTCCACGGGAGCGACCGTCGCCAACGAGGAGCGTGCGAGGCGAGGGCGTCTCGCCTCGTCTCGTGGAACTGAACCTGCATCGACGTGACGCATGCCCGCCTTCGCTCCCGCGATCCCCCGGCCCGACAAGCGTACCGCCGGCACCACGGACCTCCCCGACACCCCCATGTCGATCCGGGGGAACATCGAGCTCGGCGACCAAGCCAAGCGTCGCCTGCGCGCCCAGCTCGGCCGCGCGCTCAGCCCGATGGCCACCCGCATCGAGCGCGTGTCCGTGCGCTTCGACGACGTCAACGGGCCGCGCGGTGGCGTCGCCACCCGCTGCCGCGCGAAGGTCGTCCTGAGCGGCAAGGACAGCGTCGTCGTCGAGGAGCGCGGTCGAAACCCCACCCACGCGGTCGCGCTGGTGACGCCCGTGCTGCGACGGACGCTGAAGCGCACCATCGAGCGCCGAGGCGGCAAGGCGCCCGCTCCGTCGCGCACGCCGCGGACGAAGAAGACGAGCGCGGCCTCCCCGCCCGAGCCTGCCCCCCGCCGGACCATCAAGAAGCGGACGCACGGCATGACCGCCGCGCTCGAGGCGCCGAGCGACAACCCCTCGCGCAAGTCGACCCGCGGATCGGCCAACCGCGCGAAGGCCGGCAGCCAGATCGGCCGCGCGACCAAGCGCCGCAAGCTCTCGCCGACCAAGCGACAGACGCGCGGCAAGTAGCCGGACGCTCCCCGAGACCCTCGCGGGGTTGACCCGCTCGCACCACCCGCGCGGAGTGCGCCGCTCCGTCAGCGGTAGTTGGAGCGCGAGGGCCGCGACTTCTTGATGATGCTCGCGAGGCTCCGGCGGCGCGCGTCGGCGCTGAGCTTCTCGCTCTCGAACGCGGTGTTGACCGCGATCAGCTCGTGACGATCGAAGAAGGTCCCGTGCGCGCGGCAGACGTCGAGGTGCGTCCTCGCGTGGCCCACGTACGCGCCCTCGAGCTTCTCGCGGCACGCGGGGCAGCGCCGCTCGCCCACGCCGGCGTCCGGCGAGCGATACCCGCCTCCCTGCGCCTCGCCCGCGCGCCGGCCGATCTCGTGGGCGTCCCCGAGCGCCCCGCGCGAGAGCGCCCCCGCCGCCACCTGCGCCGAGCCCGCGTTGTCGAGCCACACCCCTCCGCAGCGCGCACAGACGAACATCATCGCGTCGGGCACGTCGGCCTCTGCGAGCGGGGCGGAGCAAGCGGGGCAGATCATCTCCACGTGTCGGTCTCCGTGTCAGGCGCGAGCATAGGCAGCGCCGAGCGCTCGCGTCACCCGCGTCGAGCCTCTGCGCCGGACGATGCATACCGGCGTCCACCTGCTCTAAGCTCGAGAGCGATGACGTATACGACCGAGGTCCTCGAGACGCTGGAGACGATCGCGGCAAACATCGCGCGCATCGCCGATCCCCTCGCGAAGTCGATCGACGCGGTGGCGTTCGGCGGTGATCCGCCGAGGGTCGTCACTTTCCGGGCGATCGATGAGGCCATCCACCGTGGACACCCACCGGGCCCGAACCGGGCGGAGATGATCGAGAACGTCGAGCACGCGGACAGCCTCATCTTCCCTCGCGGCGGCCCGGACGACATCGACATCGGATCGTTTCGGCTCATCGACGGCATCGCCCAGGTGATCCGCAAGGCGGCCAAGCGGGTCACCAACGAGAGCGAGGCCGAGGCCGCGGACGTCCTCGCGCGCGAGCTCGCCTTCCACGTCGTCTTCGCCGCGTGGCTCGTGCGCGAGCAGCTCCTCGTCGTCGACCTCGCGCTCGCCCTCGGCATCGACCCCGTCCCACTGCCCTCCCTGCTCGGCGGCGGCGGCGACGCCTGACGTGGGCCGCCTCCCGACGTCTGTCGCGCGCGCGGTCTCGTTTCATGCGCGGCGCTAGGGTGAACGTCATGGCGGTGCGAGCGAGCGTTCGGAATGGTCGCCTCATCGTCGACGAGCCGACGGACCTGCCGGAGGGCACGGTGATCGATCTCGTGATCGACGACGAGGGTGACGACCTCGACGAGGCTCAGCGTGAAGCGCTCGCGGCGGCGATCACGCGCAGCCTCGAGCAGGCGCGCGCGGGCCAGAGCGCGCCTGCCGAGGCGATCCTCGCGAGGCTTCGCTCGCGGCGCGGCGGGTGAGCAATCCGGTCCGCACCACGCTCCTCGCGGATCTCCAAATCCTCGAGCTGGACGCCTGGTGGCGACGGCACCGTGAGAAGGCCCCCGACTTGTTCGAGCAGGAGCTGGCTCTCGCGCTGCGCGCCATCGCCGCGGCGCCTCACGCCGGCAAGCGCTACCCGCATCCGTCGGGCCGAGTGCGCCGCGTCGTCATGCGCGCGACCCGAAACCACGTGTACTACGTCGAAGAGGGCGTGAAGAGCGGCGGCCCCGATCTCAGCGAGCTCTGAGCGCCGCCTCAGCTCGGGCTCGAAGCGTCGATCGCGAGGAGCAGTGCGCCACATCCCCTGACTGGGCTGCCCCCAGCGCACGATTTTTGATCGGCCTACGGACGGAGCGGCTCGATCTTGCCGTTGGCCTTGACCATCAGCGCCTCGCCTCGGCGGGCCTTGGTCGCCCGCTTGCGCAGCTCGGGCCAGTGCTTGAGCAAGAAGACCGCCTGATCCCAGAGCGGGAGGCTCGTGTAGCCCTTGTGCATCACGACGAGGGTCAGGCTCAACTTGCGCCACAGCTCACGCTCGTGCGGGCGGGTCAGGATGCGGCCGTCGCCGGTGACCGCCGGCCAGCCCTGCTGCGCCACGTACGGCATCCACTCCTCGTCCTTGGTCGCGCCCGTGAAGCCGTCGACCTCCTGCAGGTGGATGACGTCCTCGTCGAGCTCCCGAAGGATCCGCGCCATTCGTCGGGCGAAGGTGTTGTCGAGGAAGAGCTTCACGCCGCGAGCGGCTTCTCGAGCTCTACGGCCGCGACGACCTCGCGGCGCGGAACCTCGTACCACCGCGCGACGCGATCGACGTCGCCGCCCTCCGCGGCCACCGCGCGCGCGAGCACGTGCGTCGGCACCCCGGAGGTCTGCCCGACCGGCACGCCGCGCGCCCGCTCGGGGTCGACCACGACCGGCATGCTTCGACCGAGCGGCCACCACCGGGCCACCGCGTCGGTCTCGAGATCGTAGTCGAGCTGCTTCATCAGCGGCGCGAAGACTTCGCGGAACACCGCCTGCCGCGAGACGAGGTCGATCGTGCGCTCGTCGGCCGCCTCGTCCTTCTTCAAGATGGTCGCGAAGATCCGCCGGCCGTCGGTCTCGAAGCGCCGGACGGCGAACGGATGGTTCGTCCCGAAGAGCCCCGCCGCCTCGACCGCCGACTCCCGGATGTGCTTCCAGGAGACGCCGTGCCGGTGGAAGGCGTCGATGAAGAGGGCCTCGACGAGATCGAGGAAGCTGATCGCCGCTCCCTCGGGCAGGTCCGGAAAGTCCCGCTCGAAGACGGGCCGCTGCCGCGCGTCGGCGCCGCGCGAGTAGCCGCGCAGCCATCGCCGGAGCTTCGCGACCGGGATGTGAGTCAGCCGCGACGCCTCGGGGAGCGTGTAGATCCCCGCGCCCATCAGGAGCTCCGGCGAGACGGTGTCGGTCATCGGACCTGGCATGGTAGCGAGAGACGTAGCGACCGGCCACGGACTGACGAGCCCGCTTCCGCGCTCGACGGCGAGGACCGCTTGCGTCAACGCGAGCGCGTTTCCGCGGAAACGTCTCGGCGCTCCGCAGCGCGAGCCGTGGCGACTCCCGACGGCGAGGTGGCTACTTCAAGCGGATGCCGGCGGCCTTGATGGCCTGGCAATACGCGGGGACCTCGAGGTCGTGCAGAGGCTCGCTCGTGTAGCGAACGCCCTGGAAACCCTGAACAGGCACCTTCTTCAGCGCCTTCGGCATGTGCTTGCAGGCGGCTTCGGCGTACACGGCGTCTCCGGCCGCAACCGCGTCGCCCTCGGAGCCGACCCAGCTTCCTTGGTGCGGAAGCACCTCGCGGATGACGGCGTACCCGATGACTGCGCTGCGGTAGACGAGGTACAGGTAGCTTCCGCGTACGATCTCCTTCTGCAGCCGGAAGGGCAGCGGGATCATCGGTGGGTACGAGGGCTCGCCGGGTCTCCCCCAGCGCTCTTCCTCGAAGAGCTGCGCGACCCACGTGGGGCGTTCACCAGCCTGGATGGTCCTGAGGATGTTCACGACAGCCCGCCTCCAAGTTCGCGTCCGGAGATGACGAAGTTCCCAGGGTTCCCGATGGTGGTCAACTGCGCGCGGGAGATCGCGCGACGTTCCCTGTAAGAAGTGCCGCGCACAGCCGCCCTTCGTGCGCTAGGCTCGGCGCTCCGGAGGTGCGCTGTGCCCAACTTTATTTGCGACCCGACGAACTGGGCGGGACTCACCGATGCGGGATCGCGAACTTGGACCTGCCGTTGGTGCGGCGCAGATACCGGGACCAATCGAGCGATGAAGCATGGGCGTGTGCCCGTATGCATCTACGTGTGTCCGCGGTGCGGTGGGCCCACCCTGTTTAACAGCGACGGGCCCATGGAGCGGGCGCCGTACGGGCCGGCCGTAGGTGGGCTGCCCGACGACGTTGCGCGCCTGTACGAAGAGGCGCGCCGCGCGCTCGGCGCGGGTGCTCCCACTGCCAGCGTCCTGACCTGCCGCACCTTGCTCATGCACATCGCCGTCGATCACGGCGCGGCCGCTGGTGAGCCGTTCGTGAAGTACGTCGACTTCCTCATCGACAACGGCGTCGTGGCCAAGCGATCGGAGCCTTGGCTCGATCACGTCCGCGTCGCTGGGAACCGCGCGACTCACCGCACTGAAGTCGTGACCGGTGAGGACGCGGAGCTGCTCGTGGACTTCGTGGCGTTCGTGCTCCGGACCGTTTACGAGTTGCCTTCCCGGCTCCCCACCAAGTGACCCTTCGACGTCGTTAGCTACGCCGAGGGCGGGACCGACTCGACGCTGGCCTGGGAGCCCGATCGGCGCCGGGCCGGTTTGGTGGCCGCGGGCTGGGGGGCGGCGGGAGCGGGGGAGCTTTCCGTGTCGAGGTGGTGGACGGCGGCGGCGGCGAACGCGTCGTGGGCCTCGACCTTGGCGGCGAGGCGCTGCTCCAGCCGGTCGAGGAGCGCCATCAGCTCGTCGAGCTTCGCGACGATCCGCGCTTGCTCGCCTATGGGAGGAAGCGGAACCAAGAGTCCCTTGATGATGCCGCCGTTAAGTCCGTCACGCGTTCCCCCGCGTGCCTGGTCAAACATCTGATTCTGCATCACCGGAGCCTTCCTGATTATGTGAAGGAGATAGCGAGGAAGGGCCAGTACAGGATTCAGCGTGATACGGTAGACGTGTTTGGTAACAATGGCAGGCTCGATGTCGTCCGGGACGAGGCAGCATCGGCCGACGGTCGCCATCACGGTAATGAGGAGGTCTCGGGGACGTGCCCGATACTTCTTGAGTAATTCGTACTTTGCGGGCGGAATACGATTGTCAGAACCAGGCGAGAACCAGCCGTCCTGCACGTTGTCGATGCCGATGACCAACACCCCCTCGGGCACGAACTCCGAGTGGCGTAGCGAGCTGCCAAACGGACCGCTCTGGATTGATCGGGGAAGGTTGGAGGCAAGCTGCTCAAGTCGGCACCAAATCCACCCAGTAGGTGCCGAGAACGGGGGAGCGTCGTGTGTCGGGGGATCGGGTGGCATTCCTCGTCTGCCGCCCCTGCTCTTGACCTTCTGAGGCGTGCCGGTGGTCCGCTCAATGAGAGTTCTAGGACGTTCATCGAGATCCTGTCGCACGAGGCGACCCCGGACGGCGAGTTGGAGCGCTGCCTCGCGAAGCGGCTCAATATCGGGCGGCTCCGTGAAGAGGTCGTCCATTCGCTCGGCGATGCGCTGCCAGGCGAGCTCGACGTCGTCGGCGGTGTCGGCTTCGCGGAGGGCGGCGAGGGCGGAGTCGCGGGCTGCGGTGCGCGTCGCTTCGCGGGCGCTGCGGGCGGCCTCGAGCCGGTCGAGCAGGGCCATCAGCTCATCAACGCGTGCCACGATGCGACGTTGCTCGGCAAGGGGCGGCAGTGGCACGGGGTGCGCGCGGACCGTCGATGTGGCGAGTTCCTGCTGCTTCGTCGTTCCGGTAGTCAGTTCGGCGATCGAATCCTGCACGGTCGGTCCGCTCAGCCACGCGAGGAGGAATCGGGGTTCCATGATCGCCGGTCGAAGCACCGTCACGTGTGAATCTGCAACGGCGATCTTTGTGTCTGGTGACGGTCGGAACGCGCCTACGCGCCCGACGGTTCCAGTTCCAGTCGAGTTCCAAAGGAGGTCCCCATCCCGCAGAAGGCGTTCGGGGCCGTACTCCTCTAGGCTGGAGCCCTGGATCCCCCGTGACTTCGACAGATCGAATCCACTCCATTGTATGCATTTTTGAGAGACGACCCGAACTGGGCTGCTGTCGTCGTACTTGGGTGACCTGCCTCGCTGCACGTACGAGGTTACGTCGTCTATCCTTGTCCAGGTCCAAGCCTCGGGCAGTCCGAAAAGGGGAGGCGCATCCTGTTGTTCCGGGAGGGCGCGCGGCGTCGGGGCTTCACCAGCGGAAATCGCACGAGCTTTCTCGTCTGCGATGCGCTGGAGCAGGACGCTCGCCGGCTCGTCGCTCGGATCCTGCGGGACCAGCTTGCCTCGCACGGCGAGCTGGAGGACCAGCTCGCGCAGGCGCTTCACGCCGTTCGGGGCGTCGGCGAGCACGTCGAACGCGGCGAGGAGCTCGCGCGGGGTCACGCTTCCCCCCGGAGCGCGGCGCCGAGTACGTTGCGGAGCTCCTCGCGCAGCGCGGCCGCTGCGGCGCGCTCCTCGTCGAAGCGGGCCAACAGCGCGTCGGGGTCGTCGTGCTGGGCGGTCGGGGCGCGGGGGTTCGTGATGTCGAGGTTGAAGCCGCGCGCCCGGATGTCGTCGATGCCGACCCGCCAGGCGTGCTCGTTCTCGACGCGCTTGTGCCACCAGGCCTTCTCGGGCTCGAACTCCTCGATCCGCATGGGCTTGGTCTTCGAGTAGGACTTGTAGCCCTCGGGGTAGGGGTGCTCGTAGAACCACACCTCCTTGGTGGGCCGGCCCTTCTCGAAGAAGAGGATGTTGGTCTTGATCGACGTGTACGGCGCGAACACGCCCTTGGGCAGCCGCACGATGGTGTGGAGGTCGCACTCGGTCAGGAGGCGCTCCTTGATGCGCGTCTTCACGCCCTCGCCGAAGAGTGTGCCGTCGGGCAGCACCACCGCCGCGCGCCCGCCCACCCTCAGCTTCTCGGTGATGTAGACGAGGAAGAGGTCGGCGGTCTCGCGGGTGCGGTACTCGGAGGGGAAGTTGTTCTCGATGCCGTCCTCCTCCATCCCGCCGAAGGGCGGGTTGGTGAGGATCACCTCCACGCGATCCTTCGCGCGGATCTCCTGGAGCGGGTGCGAGAGGGTGTTGTCGTGCGCGATGCCGGTCGGCACGTCGATGCCGTGCACGATCATGTTGGTCACGCAGAGGAGGTGCGGGAGCGGCTTCTTCTCGACGCCGCGGATGCTCGCCTGGAGCTTCGCCTCGTGCTTGGCGGTCTTCACCTCCGCCTTTCGGACGTGCTCGATGGCGCAGGCGAGGAAGCCGCCAGTGCCGCACGCCGGGTCGAGGATCGTGTCGCCGAGCTTCGGGCTCACCATGTCGACCGCGAACTGGGTGACCGCCCGCGGCGTGTAGTACTCGCCCGCGTTCCCCGCCCCCTGCAGGTCCTTGAGGATCTGCTCGTAGAGGTCGCCGAAGAGGTGCCGGTTCGTGGCGTCGTTGAGGTCGACGTCCGAGTGGATCTTGTTGATGACCTGCCGGAGCAGAGTGCCCGACTTCATGTACTGGTAGGCGTCGCCGAAGACGCTGCGGATCAACAGGCGCCGCTCGCGCAGCGCCCTCGCGGCCTTCGCCTGCGCGTCGTCGCCCTCGACCGCCGGGCCGACGTGCATGCCCTTGAGCGCCGGGAAGAGCGCGTTGTTCACGAAGTCGAGGAGCGCGTCGCCGGTGTCGCCCTCGGGGTCGGCCGCCCACACGCTCCAGCGCAGGTCGTTGGTGTGCCGGGGCTCGCCACCCTCCTGCCAGCTCACGTCGACCAGCGGCGAGACGAAGCCCTCTTCGAGCAGCTCGAGCTCCTGCTCGCGGTCGTGCCAGATCTTGAGGAAGAGCATCCAAACGAGCTGGCCGATGCGCTGGGCGTCGCCGTCGACGCCGACGTCCTTGCGCATGATGTCTTGGATGGACTTGACCGTGGTGCTGAGCGACACGCCGTGTCGATCCCACACCGAGGGACCCGCTGGCAAGCGGAGCCGTCACAGGATCACCCGGGCTACGTCACGCCACGCCGTTGCTGTAGAGCGCGGTCTCGAGCTCCTTCAGCGCGGCGAGGTACGCCTCCCTGCCGCCGAAGGCGTTCACCAGCTCGTGGGGCGTGCCGAGGTCCGAGAGCGGCTGCACTCGGAGGACGCCGAGATCCTCGACCGAGACCACGCCCTCGTCGGCGTACTTGTCGAGCAGCGCGTCGAGCACCGCTCGCGCCCGCTCGCCGTATTTGGTGAAGACGTCCCGCTTCTTGACCCGCTCGGCCCGCTCGCGCCGGGTGAGCGGCGGCCGGTCGTAGACCACGTGGCAGAGCAGATCGAAGGCGTCGAGGTCCTTGCCGACCGCCTCGCGCAGCTCCTCGAACATCACGCCCTGCTCGCGCAGCTCGTCGATGACCGCGGCCTTGCGCTCGGCGCCCTTCCAGCGCGTGAGGAACGCGTCGAGCGTGGCGAAGTGCTCCCTGACGGTCTCCTTCGTGTAGTCGCGCAGCGACTCGGTGATCAGCTTCCCGTCGCGGCCGTAGTACTGGACGCGCTCGGCGACCACCGACACCTCGACCCCGCTGACCCGGTACTTCGTCGTGCCCGGCGGGAGAGGGCCAACGTCGCCGCCGTCGCTGCCCTCGTCGTCGTCGTCGCCCTCGGGAGGGGGGACGGGGCCTGCTCCTTCGGGCGGCTCGTAGATGACGACCGGGTCGCCGTCGAACTCCGGGTCGGCGAAGAGCTCGGTCGCCTTCTTGAAGTCGATGACGGTGAACCAGAGCTTGTCGGCGTCCTCCACGATGCGGGTGCCGCGCCCGACGATCTGCTTGAACTCGATCATCGACTCGATGCGCTGGTCGAGGACGATCACCTTGCAGGGCTTGGTGTCGACGCCGGTCGTGAGCAGCTTCGAGGTCGTCGCGATCACCGGGTAGCGCTTCTCCGGGTGGGTGAACTCGTAGATCTTCGCCTTGCCCTCGTCGTTGTCGCCCGTGATGCGCACGACGAAGTCCGAGGTGCGGTCCGTCTCGTGCGGCATCTGCTTCGCGACCTCGTTCACCAGCGCCGAGCGCATCCGCTCGGCGTGATCGATGTTCTCGCAGAACACGATGGTCTTGCCGTACGGGTCGGTGCCGACCAGATAGGCCACGACCTTCTCCGCCACCCGCTTCGTGCGCTCGTTCAGCACCAGGGTGCGATCCATGTCGCGCTGGTTGTAGATGCGATCGTCGATGACCTGGCCGAGGTCGTCCTTCATCCCCGCGCTCGGGCGCCAGCCGGCGAGATCCCGATCGAGGTCGATGCGCACGACCTTGTAGGGCGCGAGGAAGCCGTCGGCGATGCCCTCCTTCAGCGAGTAGGTGTAGAGCGGCGCGCCGAAGTAGCTGAGCGTCGAGACGTCCTTGGTCTCCTTGGGCGTCGCGGTCAGCCCGAGCTGGATGGCCGAGTCGAAGTACTCGAGGATCTCGCGCCACGCGCTGTCCTCGCGCGCGCTGCCGCGGTGGCACTCGTCGATCACGATGAGGTCGAAGAACTCGCGGCTGAACTGCTTGTAGACGTTCTTCTCCTCCTCGGTGCCGCTGACGGCCTGGTAGAGCGCGAGGTAGACCTCGTAGCTCGGGTCCATGCTGCGGTCCTTGACCTTCGTCATGACCGAGCCGAAGGGCTTGAAGTCGTTGGTGATGGTCTGGTCGACGAGGATGTTGCGGTCGACGAGGAAGAGGACCCGCTTGACCTTCTGGGCCTTCCACAGGCGCCAGATGATCTGGAAGACGGTGAGCGTCTTGCCGGTCCCGGTCGCCATCACGAGCAGGAGCCGCCGCTGGCCGCTCGCGATGGCCTCGAGCGTGCGCTGGATGGCGATGCGCTGGTAGTAGCGGGGCTCCTTGCCGGAGGGGTCGTCGTAGTAGGGCTGGCGCGCGAGCCTGTCGGCGTCGGCGTCGAGGCCCTTCCACTCGCGGTAGCGCTGCCAGAGCACCTCGGGCGAGGGGAACTCGTCGAGCGGGATGACGCTCTCGACCGGGCTCGAGTGGCCGGTGCGGTCGTGGAAGAGGAACGCGTCGCCGTTCGACGCGAAGACGAACGGGACGTCGAGGGTCTTCGCGTACGCGAGCGCCTGCTCCATCCCGCCACCGACCGCGTGCGAGTTGTCCTTGGCCTCCACCACGGCGAGGGGCAGGTTCGACTGGTAGAAGAGCAGGTAGTCGGCGCGCTTGCGCTTGCCGCGGTGGGCGAGCTTGCCGTGCAGGATCACCGGGCCGTCGGTGAACGTGTACTCGCGCCGGATCTGCGTGAGCTTGTCCCAGCCAGCCTTCGCGATCGCCGGGGTGATGAAGCTCTGGCAGATCTCGGTCTCGTTCAGCGACTTCTTGTCCATGGTGCTCCGGCTGGACGCTCAGGGTCCCACGCAGGTCGCGACAGCGTCAACGCGTGACGCCGCGATCGCGCGCTGCGGAGCGCGCGTCCGAGGGCATGTGACTTTTTTTCGCTTCGTCCCTTGCCAGACCCGCGGACCTCCGTTTACTCTGCGTTCCAGGTGGTTCGCAGCTGGGGCGCTGTACCCCAGGGGGTCGAGCATGGGTATAGATCATCCGCGCTTCTGGCGCGTGACTGAGCGGTCGATGACGTTGGTCGAGCGCGACGACGTCATCCCGATCGTGAGGACCGTCTACAACGACAAGCTCGCGCCGCACGCCACGCGGTACAAGGCGGCGCATGAGGCCCTCGAGGACGCCGAGAAGGCGCGCGCGAAGGAGAAGGACGAGGCGCTGGTCGCGCTGGCCAAGATCGATCAGCCGTACAAGGAGGCGCGCACGGCGCTCAACAACTACATCGACGATCTCGCGGTGCCGAAGTCGCTGAAGAGCCGGAAGACCGCCGTCGACAAGCTGGCGGCGATCACCCGGGTGCACGAGCTCATCGAGCGCAACAAGGAGGCACACCAGTGGGCCCGGGATCTCGCCGCGGGCGCCTTCGGGAGGCTCGCGCCTGAGGTGATCCGCGAGGTCCAGGAGTGGATCCACTCCCATGGTGATTACGAGAAGGCGGTGCGGGAGCGCGCCGCGGCCTACGAAGCGGCGTATCCCGCGTTCCTCGGGTTCCGCAAGCAGGTCGAGGCGTCCTACGGCGACAACTCGGTGCACTACCGGAACCTCGTGGTGCGCTCGAGCGGCAAGCTCGAGGTGGACGACGTGGACGACGACGAGGAGGAGGAGACCGACGACACCGAGGTGGTCGTCTCGACCGACGTCACCCCGACGGACGTGACGCCGACCGACCCCGCGGCTTGAGCGCACGCG
>JAEZBP010000192.1 GCA_023427125.1 Pseudomonadota bacterium
GGGAAGCCGACGAAGGTGTCGGGCGGATCGGGCAGGTCGCGGTCGCGCTCCAGCTGGAGCTTGCGGCGCGTCACCAGCGGCGCGAGCACGCGCACGTCGCCCCGCAGGTACGCGTGGAGCTCATCCACCGAGAGGTAGAACGCCGCGTCGGCCGGCACGCCCGGCTCCCCGACCGCGATGCGGCGCGAGGCGTCGAGCGCGACCGCGCGATAGAGTCCGAGCACCTGCACGACGTTGCCGCGCAGCCGCTCGCGCAGCCGCATGAAGCGCTGCACCAGCGACAGCAGGTGCCGCACCGCGATGCGCGCCGGCGCGGGGACCCGCCGCTCGAGCTCCGCGCTCGCCACGTCGCGCAGCTCGCGCTGCTTTCGCTCGACGTCGACGGGGCTCTTGCCGTTCGCGCCGCGCGTGAGGTGCGCGCGCAGCGTGGCGAAGGGCAGCGTCGGGTCCTCGGCCCCGCGCGGCTCGGCGATCTCGGCCTCGCGCGCGCCGCGGAAGCCGTGCGCCAGGAGAAAGCGCTCCATCGCGCGGCGGGTCGGCCCGTCGGGCAGGTCCGCCACCCGGAGGGAGCTCGGATCGCGCGAGGTCAGCAGATCACGAGCGGCCGGCTCGCCGCGCGCCATCTCCGCGATGTGCCAGAGCGAGAGGCCCGGCACCGCGCTCTCCACGTCGGCGAGCCCGGTCAGCAGCTCGCGCTCGAGCCGCTCGGCGTCGCCGCGCGCGACCAGCGCGAGCGCCCCGCGCAGGAGCACGACCGTGGCCAGCAGGTTGCCGTACACGTTGAGCATCACCTGGCCGCTGTCGTCGAGGAGCTTCTCGACGCGATAGAGCACGCGATCGAGGCCGCTGTGCGAGAGCACGCGGAAGTCGAGGCCGGCGAGCCGCCCGCGCTCCTCGTGGAACGCCTTCTCGAAGCGCGCGACGCGCTCGGTGAGGCCCACGTTCTCGCGCACGTAGCGGGCGACGGTGAGCGGCAGCCGCATCAGGAAGCCGCTCGAGCCGGGCTTCTCGATCTGGCCCTCGAGCATCGCGGCCTCGCCGCCGCCGCCGAGCGCGAGGAGCGTGCGCGGGCGCAGGCCCGGCACCTGCGCCGCGATCTCCATGAACTCGGTCATGTTCAGGTAGATGCGCCCGCGGAAGCTGAGGACGAGCTCGGCGTCCTTGGGCACCTTGCACCCGAGCGCGCCGAACGCGCGGCGGAACCCGCGCTCGCTGAACTCGCTGAGGACCGACCAGGTGAGCGGCGTCGCCACGCCGGGCAGCGCCTCGCCGACGTTCACGTTCGACCAGACGAAGCGCGAGCGATCCTTGCCGGGCTTGCGCCGCGAGCCCTTGCGCCGTACCGGCATCGCCAGCGCGGTGACCGGACGCGCCTGGAGGAGATAGAGCGTGCCTCCCGCCAGCGCCCACTCGACGTCGCGCGCGTCGTCGAAGTGCTCCTCGACCCGGCGCCCGAGATCGACGAGCGCCTCGAGCTGATCCTCGGAGAGCGACTCCCGCTCGCGCAGCGCGGGCGCCACGTCCTCCTCGACCACGCCGCGATCGGACGTCCAGCGGGCCGCCCGATGCTTGTCGCCGATCACGCGATCGCGCACCCAGCCGCTCTGCTTGTCGATGCGGTAGGTGTCCGGCGAGACGCGCCCATCCATCACCAGGCTGCCGAGCCCGTACGAGGCGTTGATCACCATCTCGCCCGGATCGCCGCTGAGCGGGTTGACGGTGAACATCGCGCCGGCGATGTCGGCCGGCACCATCGCCTGGATCACCACGCCGACGCCCGGCTGCGCCTCGCGGCCGCCGGTCGGGGTGCCGAAGGGCAGCGAGCGCAGGTAGGCGATCGCCTGCGGGCTCAGGAGGCTCACCCAGCAGGCGCGCACCGCGGCGACGAGCTCGCCTTCGGTGCGCACGCCGAGCACGGTCTCGTGCAGGCCGGCGGCGCTCTCGGTGTCGCCGTCCTCGCGGGTCGACGAGGAGCGGACCGCCAGGGCGATCGCGCCCTCTCCGGTGAGCGCGTCGAAGACCTCGCGGAGCGAGGCGGCGATCGCGGCCGGGACCTCCGCCTCGATCGCCCGCCGCGCGATCGCGCCGATGCGCTCGGCGCCGAGCCCGCTCGCCGGCGCCCGGAGGCGCGCGGAGGGGAGCTCGTCGTCACGGAGCGCGGAGCCGAAGAAGATGTCCGCGGCGCGCGCCTCGAGCGCGTACGCCGCCGGCACGGGGAAGCCCGCGCGCGCCAAGGCGGCGAGGTTCTGCGCCTTCCCGCCGAAGGCCTTGGCCTTGCGCGGGACGATCGACTCGATGCGACGGACGACGGGGGTCATCGCGAGGGGGGCGGAGCATAGCAGCGGGCACGCGCACCGCGTTATCAAGAACGTCCGTCGCGGGCGCCGCCTTGCGGCGGGGCGAGCGGCCTCGCTACCGTTGAGGTCCGATGCGCTTCTCTTCTTTCTCGCCCGCTCTCGCCAGCCTGATCCTCGCCGCGCTCGTGGTCTCCGCGTGCGCGTCCGGGCGCCGCGTGGGCGGTGAGCGCCAGGACGGGGGCCCGATCCTTCCGCGTGACGGAGGGCCGATCGTGGGCTTCGACTCCGGTCCGGTCGTGCCTCCGCAGGACTCCGGGCCGATCGTCTCGCCCGACGCCGGGCCGATCGTCGCGCCCGACTCCGGGCCCACCGGGTGCACGAGCGACGCGGCGTGCGACGACGGGCTCGCGTGCAACGGCG
>JAEZBP010000194.1 GCA_023427125.1 Pseudomonadota bacterium
ACGCTGCTGAGCGCGCTCGTGATCTTGCTGGCGCCGGGGATCGGGATCATCGCGGGCGACTTCTGGCGCAGCCACGCCAGCGCGACCTGGAACGAGGTGCACCCGTGACGCGCGCCGACCGCGTTCAGCACCGCGTCGTCCCGCACCGTCCCCTTCTGCTTCCCTCCGCCGCCGACCGGGCTCCAGGGCAGGAAGGCCATCCCCTCGCGCTCGCACTCCGCGATGACTCCATCCTGGAAGGCGCGCAGATCGAAGGGGTTGCAGCGGTTCTGCACGCTCACGATCGGCACGATCGCGCGGGCCTCGCGGATCTGCTCGACGCTCACGTTGCTCAAGCCCACGTGCTCGATCTTCCCTTGCTTCTGCAGCTCGGCCAGAGCGCCCACGCTCTCGGCGAAGGGCACCTTCGGGTCCGGCGCGTGGAGCTGGTAGACCGCGATGCGATCGACGCCGAGCGCCGAGAGGCTGCGATCGCACGCGCTCTTCAGGTGCGCGGGCCGCGCGTCGTTCACCCACTCGCCTTCGGGCCGGCGCAGGCCGCCCTTGGTGCACACGAGCACGGCGTCCTCGTCGCCGGAGAAGCTCCAGAGCGCCTTGGCGATGAGCTGCTCGTTGTGGCCGATGTCGGCGTCGTCGACGCAGTACACGTCGGCCGTGTCGATGAGCGTCACGCCCGCGTCGAGCGCCGCGTGGATCACTCGGATCGCGTCCTCTTGCGAGGGCCGGCCCTGGATCGAGAGCGGCATCCCGCCGAGCCCGATCGCGCTCACCTGATAGCTCGTCGGTCCAAACGTGCGCTTGTCCATGGGCTGGCAGCCTAATACCCGCTGGTGATCTCCGAGTCCATGGCGGGGGAGCGACCCGACGGCACGGGGCTCGAGCTCGCGACGGAGGTACGCGGCGACGGCGCAGCTGGCCGAGATCCAGCGCGAGGTCGTGAGCTGCGCCTCTTCGAAGACCCAAGGCGCCGCGAAGGGCCCCGGTTACAGGGGCCAGCGCGCGCAGGAGGCCACCCGGTCTTCGATCAAACACCGCGCTCGGAGGGACGCATGCGCGGAGAAAGTTCGGCTCGGGTTGGGCTCGGGATCAGGGCGCTCGCATCGGTGGCCTGTCTGGCCGCGATCGGCTGCGGCGTTGCTGACTCGGAGCCCGCATCGCTCGAGGCCGAGGACGTGTCGGAGGCCGCGCTCGCGCCGCGTGCCGAGCCGGAGCCCGCTCTCATCGGCACCCTGGAAGAAGGAGAGGCCGCGCCGATGCCGGCCGAGGCGCCGAGCGGAGGGTTCGCGCAGCGCGACGGGCTCGCGCGAGCTGGGTCGGGCGGCGCGCCAGCGCGCACCCAGGAGCATATCGATCCGTGGGCGGCGCCTCCGGCCCGGAGCGCTGCGCGCGCAGTGGAGCGGGCGGAGCGATCTCGAAGCCCGGCGACCGCGACTCCCGCCCGGCCCGCCTCGCCGGCGGCGAGGATCGCGCCGCCTCCTCCCGGCCTCCCGCAAAACGCGGTGCTCTCGTCCACCTTCGTCGGCGGCAGCGGCGCCTCCGCGCGCCTCGAGGATCTGCTCGACCGCGGCGTGATGGTCGGTGGCGAGAACGTGCGCCTCGAGGCCTTCGACGAGCTTGGCCGCCTGCCCTACCCGGTCCCCGCCGAGGAGGCGGTCGGCCTCCACGCCGAGCTCGAGCGCAGCCGCATCCACGCCGACGGCGAGCGCGTGCACCTGCAGATCGCGCTGATGGCCCGCCAAGGCGAGGCGCCGCCGCGGCCCCGCATGGACGTGCGGCTCGTGCTCGATCGCTCGGGCTCGATGAACGGCGAGAAGTGGGAGCACGCGATCGCCGCCGCCCACCAGATCATCGATCGCCTCGAGCCGAGCGACACCTTCGGCCTCGTCAGCTACTCGAACGAGGCCTCGCTCGATCTCTCGCCCGCCCGCGTCGGCGATCGCCGCGCCGCGCACGCCGCGGTCAGGGGCCTTGTCCCGGGTGGCGGCACGAACATCGAGGCGGCGCTCCGCCTGGCGGCGGCCCACTCGCCCCGGCGCCGCGCGATGAACGACGTGCTCCTCGTGGTGCTCGTCTCGGATGGCGTCGCGAACATCGGGCAGACGAACGCCGAGGCGCTCGGACAGCTCGCCCGCGAGACCTTCGACGCGCACGGCGCGCTCACCACCAGCGTCGGGCTCGGCACCGACTTCGACGAGGACACGATGCTCGCCATCGCCCGCGAGGGGAGCGGCAGCTACCACTTCGTGCGGCGCGCGAGCGACATCGGCACGATCCTGACCGACGAGCTCGAGGAGCGCGCGCAGTCGGTCGCGCAGGCGCTGCGGCTGCGCATCGAGCTCGGCGAGGGCGTCGTGGCCACGCGGGTCTACGGCTCGCGCGTGCTCGAGCAGCAAGAGGAGGCCCGGGTCCGCGCGACGGAGATCGCCACCGATCAGCGGCTCGCGCGCGAGCTCGGCATCAGCCGCGATCGCCAGCGCGACGAGGATCGGGGCCTGCGCATCCACCTGCCGAGCTTCCGGCGTGGCGATCAGCACGTCGTCCTGATGGAGCTCGAGGTCCCGGCCGGCACCCGCGCCGCGACGCTCGCGAACATCCCCCTCGACTACAAGGCCCTGCTCTCGCGCGCCACCCGCACCGCGCGCGTCGAGGGCCGCGGCGAGCGCACGCGCGATCGCGAGGCCGCGGTCGCCTCCACCGCGCGCACCGTCAAGCGC
>JAEZBP010000213.1 GCA_023427125.1 Pseudomonadota bacterium
CTCCACCGATGGATGGCGTGCGCGAGCCGCTCCTTGCCGGTGCCGGTCTCGCCTTGGATCAGGACCGGCGTCGAGGTGATCGCGACCTGCCGCGCCTTCTGCGCGAGCTCGCGCACGAGAGGGCTCCCGCTCTCCTCGAAGACGCCGGCGACCTCGCCCTCGAGGCGCGCCTCGAGCAGCCGCGCGTGCTCGTGCTCCTGCGCGCCGAGGCGCCCGAGCGCGGCGCGCTGCTCGGCGTTTCGGATCGCGAGGGCCAAGAGCCGCCCGTAGATCTCGACGAGATCGACGACCGGCTGCGGGTAGGTCTCGCACTCGGCGCGATCGAGCGAGAGGACGCCGAACGCGCGATCGCCGGCGGCGAGCGGGACGATCATGCAGGAGTGGCCGGCCGGCAGATCGAGGATGCCGTCGAAGGGATCGCCGTCGCCGTGCTCGTGATCCTGCTCGGTGTAGGCGCGGGCCCGCCGCGTCTCGAGCGCCTCTCGGATGGTGGGGAAGGAGGCGAGCGTGAGCTTGTGGGCCTTGATGTCCGGACGCGCGAGCGGGCCGCGCATCGCGCGGACGGTCAGCGCCTGGCCCTCGAGCTCGAAGACGCAGGCCAGGTCGTAGGGCGCGACCTTCGCGAGCCACTCGAGGCCGCGGCGCAAGAGCTCGTCGACGCTCGCGTCGCCCTGCGCCGCGAGGTGCGCGAGGTCGGCCAGATCGGAGGTCAGATCGAGGGTCTCGGGGGGCACTCGGGAGGTATGGGGCGCCTCAACGAAATGTCGAGGCCCGGTCACCGAGCACCGACATGCCGTTGCGCCGTCCACCGTTATACCGGTGAACAGCTCGGTTTTGCGGCGATTCTGCAAACCTTCGAGGCTGGCACGCCGCCTGTAAAGGAGGTCTAGCGAAACCCCTGACCCAGGAGAATCAAGAGCATGCTGACCGTTGGAGACCGCCTCCCCTCGTTTTCCCTCCAGGCCGTCGTGAGCACCGAGCCCGATCGCGAGTTCGCCACGCTCACCGACCAGCACGAGCCCGGCAAGTGGAAGGTCCTCTTCTTCTGGCCGATGGACTTCACGTTCATCTGCCCGACCGAGATCGCCGAGTTCGGCCGACGCCATCGCGACTTCGCCGACCGCGACGCCATCGTGCTCGGCGGCAGCACCGACACCCACTACGTGCACCTCGCGTGGCGCAAGGATCACCCGGATCTGAAGTCGCTGCCCTACCCGATGCTCGCCGACACCAAGCGCGAGCTGACGAGCGCGCTCGGCATCCTGCACCCCGAGGAGGGCGTGGCGCTGCGCGCGACGTTCATCGTCGATCCCGACGGCATCATCCGCTGGGCGCAGGCCAACGATCTGTCGGTGGGCCGCAACGTGGAGGAGGTGCTGCGGGTGCTCGACGCGCTGCAGACCGACGAGCTCTGCCCGTGCAACTGGAAGCGCGGCGAGGAGACCCTCTCGGGCGCCGCGAAGAAGGAGGCCGCGTGAACGCGCCGGTGAGCATCGAGGCGAGCATCGAGGCGAACCTCGAGTCGATCCGCGACGCGCTGCCCGAGGCCGCGTCGGACCTTCGGCTGAACCTGCAGAGCGTGCTCGGCGACGGGGCGCTGACGGCGGGGCAGCGCTGGGGCGTGGCCATCGCGGGCGCGCACGCGAGCCGCGAGCCGGCGCTGGTCTCGGCGCTGAGCGTGAGCGCGCGCGAGGCGGGCATCGCCCCCGAGGCGCTCGAGGCCGCGCTCGACGACGCGCGCGCGGCGGCGGCGCTGATGGGGATGAACAACGTGTACTACCGGTTCCGGCACATGATCGGGAAGCCGGGCTACTCGCAGCTGCCGGCGCGCCTGCGCATGCAGCGCATCGCGCGGACCAAGGGGCCCAAGCTCGACTTCGAGCTCTTCTGCCTGGCGGTCTCGGCGATCCACGGCTGCGAGGCGTGCGTCCGCTCGCACGAGGCGGTGCTGCGCGAGGGTGAGGTGAGCGAGGCCGCGATCCACGACGCGGTGCGCATCGCCGCGACCGTGCACGGCACGGCGGTCGCCTTGGCCACCTGATCGCCGATCGCCCACCTTCGAGAGAAGCGAGGATGGTGCGAGGTCTCCCCTCCCGCTTGCGGGAGGGGTCGGGGGAGGGCACGCCGACCACCTCGTGAGCACGCTCCGCCCTTCCCTCCCCTAGCCCCTCCCGCAAGCGGGAGGGGAACCGAACCTCCCGCAAGCGCGAGCGGGACGGCACGGGCCACGGTCCCTGTCGCGCTCCTTGGCCCTTCTCGTCGCCCCCCGGGACCGGTAGCTTGTGCGGGCTCGGGGAACGACAGGATGGACTTGCTTCGGAAGACGTTGGACGGGCGTCTGCCTGCGCTCGTCGCGCTCTTCAGCGCGGCGATCGGCGGCGGCGTGACCTCACCGGGGTGCGCGTCGGAGTTCGACACGACGCCGCCCGCGATCGCGCACGGGACGCTGGGCGAGGAGATCGTCCAGATGTTCTGCGAGCGGCTGGCCCGCCAGGCCGACCCGAGCGACGTGAACGGCCTCCGCTGGAAGCCGGTCTGCGAGGGCCGCGCCGAGCCGCCGGCCGACGCGCCGCCGCGCCTGGTCGCGCTCCACCAGAACCGCGCGCGCCTCGCCGACGCGCTCGATCGCACGCTGCCCGAGGCGATGGAGGACGAGCTCGGCGCCTTCCTCGGCGAGCTCCTGCCCTTCTTCGATCGGCCCGAGGAGCGGCTGCCCGAGCAGACCCGGCGGCTCGCCGACTTCCTCACCCGGCTGAGCGACGACGACGCGGCGATCGAGGCGCTCGAGCGGCTCGGCACGCGGCAGGGCTATCGGCCGCTGCGCCTGGCGCTCGGGGTGACCCGTCCGGTCATGGCCTACCCGGAGCTCGACGCGTTCACCGAGCAGGCGCTCTTCACGCTGCTCGAGGGGACGGCCGCCGAGGCGCTGACCGATGTGCAGCGCGCGGCCGCGCTCGAGATGGCGAGCATGGAGGCCGACCCGCCCGATGCGACCGAGCGCTCCACGCTCGAGCTGATGCGCGAGCTGATGTTCACCGAGGATCCCCTCTTCGCGGTGGGCAGCCCGACCTACGTGCTCCTGCGCGACGCGCGCGGGCTCGCGATGCCGGCGCCGAGCGCCTCGGGCGGGCTGCCGGCGCCCTTCGTCGATCTCGATCGCGACGGGCTCGCCGACGTCGACGCGCTCGGGCGCTTCGTCGATCCGCGGGGCGAGCTGCTCGCGCTGCCCGCGCCGTTCCGCGTCTTGAACGAGGAGCGCGTGCCGCGCGACACCGCGTTCCGCGCGCTGCGCTCGGACGGCACGCGCTACTACCAGTACATCGACGCGAGCCGCACGATGCTGGCCGGCACGACGGCGGAGCTCGCGCCCTGGTTCTCGCCGGAGTCGCCGACGCTCTTGCAGATGAGCCGCGGGCTCCCGCTCTTGATGGGCGGGCAGGTGCCGGCCACCGCGAGCTACGGCGCGCACACGCTGCGCTACACCGCGTTCGACACCGACGAGGGCTCGCTCTTCGACGTCGTCTACGCCCTCGGCGAGATGATGCACCGGGCGGGCACCGACGACGCGCTCGCGGTGACCGAGGCGCTCTTGCGCGATCACGAGTCCGAGACGGCCGGCGTGATCCGCGCGGCCCGCTACCTGGCGAACCAGGGCGACCTCTACCCGACGGCGCAGCTGACCGCGCCGAGCACGTTCTGGGACGACCTCATCGATCTCGTGATCCGGATCGCGCAGGAGCCCGGGATGCTCGAGGCGGTGATGCGCTCGTTCTCCGATCCGCGCAGCGCCCAGCTCGGCGCGATCTACGGCGGGCTGATGCGCTACCGCGATCGGGTCACGTTCAACGCGGCCGCGCCGAACGCCGCGCCGGTCGGGCTGCCGCTCGATCAGCCGGTGAACCGCTCGATGCCGGACACCTTCGACAACGAGAGCATGTTCCAGCGGACGCTGGCGCTGATCGACGGGCTCAACGGCGTGCGGGTCTGCAACCGCGCGGGGGCGCGGCTGAACCTCAGCGTGCCGATCATCGGCTCGATCACGTGGCCTCCCAGCTTCGCCGCCGCCTACGAGGAGTGCGAGCTGATCGACATCCCGAACGTGGCCGAGGCCTACGCGCTGGCGATCCTCGGCGACTACGAGCTGGTGCTCGAGTCGAGCTTCATCAACTTCGTAGCGGACGCCGCCGACTCGCTCGGCATCAGCGTCGACGAGATGCTGGAGGAGAGCTCGGGCATCGACGGGCTGACCCGACACCCGACGCCGCAGGCCCTCAACCGCCTGGTGTTCTGGGGCATGTCCGACGCGTCGGGGACGCGCTCGTGCACCCCGACGGCGAGCGGCGGCGACTGCAACAGCTCCTTCGTCGGCCAGCTCTTCGATCCCGTCCGCGACCGCCACGGCAACCTCGTCGTCGAGCGCTACCACGGCACCATCTTCGCGTGGGAGATGCCCGGCTTCTACGAGGGCATGACCCCGCTGCTCGAGGTGCTGCACCGGCCGGGCTACGACTACGACGCGGAGGGCCGCTACATGTTCGGCGAGCTGCTCGGCACGCTGAGCGCGCACTGGGCGTCGTCGCAGAGCACCGAGACGTGCGGCAGCCGCGCCGACTCGCGCGAGCGCTGCGCGGCGGGCGCGTCGAACTTCAGCCATCACTCCAACGCGCGCAGCTACGAGCAGCTCCTGTCCGACGGCTTCATCGATGGGAAGCTGCTCGAGCGGATGCACCGGCTGAACCTCGCGCTCGAGGCGATCGAGGTGCGGCCCGGCGTCGACGGAGTGGCCGCGCTGGCGGCGGCGACCGAGGAGCTAGTCGATCCGCAGCGCAACGTGGGCCTCAAGGATCGGCGCGGGGCGGCGACGACGATGGTGAACGACGGCTCGCGCAGCGTGCCCGTTACTCCGCTCTACCTGCTGCTGGACGCGCTCAACGCGATGGATCGGGACCTCGAGGCGGACCTCGATCGCCGGCGCGAGTGGCGGGCGGCGCGCCACTCGATCGTCGAGCAGCTCTTGAGCACGCAGACCCTCGGCGAGGGCTTCCGCTTCGGCAACCCGCGGGCGCGCGCGATCCTCGTGACCGCCCTTCCCTTCGCGCGCGATCGCATCGCCGAGCACCGCGCGGCCGGGGATCTGGAGAGCTGGGCGACGACCCTGCACTCACGGATGGCCGACACGATGCGCGAGCCGATGATGAGCGGGCTCATCCGCTTGC
>JAEZBP010000214.1 GCA_023427125.1 Pseudomonadota bacterium
AGGAAGCCCTGCGCGAAGCGCGCGGCGGTCGGCAGCGCGACGGCGGCGCCGACCTGCTCGACCGTCGCGTGGTGGATGACGAGGCCGAGCAGGCACGCGAGCACGAGCGCCGGGACGAAGAGGGGGATCGCGATCGCGTCCTTCGCGCGGAGCGCGCTGATGACGCGGCCTGCGAGCAGCGCGAGCACGCCGGCGCTGAAGAGCAGGTTGGCCTCGCGCGCGGACGCGACGACCGCGTCCGAGGCGGGCAGCGTGACGCCTTCCAACGTGGCGGCCCGCTCGAGCCACGCGCCGGTGGCCGCTCCGCCGACCCACCACGCGAGCGCGATCGCGAGGAGGAGGAGCGCGCCATCCGCGAGGAGCACGACGTTGCCGCGGAGGCGGCTCACAGCCGCGACAGCGCGAGGAGGAGATCGCCGTTGGAGAGCGAGATGGAAGCGGGCACCGCGACCTCGATCTGCCCGCCGGCCGGCACCGATCGATCGCCGACCTGCACCGGGTTGGCCGAGGCGGGCCGGGCGACGGTGACGCCCGCGGCGGTCGCGGTGAGCGTCAAGTGGAGCTTGTTGATCTTGGTGCTCGCACCCTCGAGCGCGATGAAGCGCTCCGGCGGCTCCGGGTGCGGCCGCCCTACCCACGTCGTCTCCTCGAGCATCGCCGTGACCCGGCCTTGCGCCCACTCGAGCGTGAAGGTGCGAGCATCGTCGACGTCGGTGTCACCCACGCAGACCGTCCGAAGCTCGCGATGCGAGATGGCCATCTCGTCGAAGCGGACCGTCATCTGTCCCGGAGTCGGCGCGCTCAGCCGATCGGTGGGGACGAACGACGCGCGCACCACGGCGTGACCGGCCGCGAGCTCGTCCGCCTCGTCGATCACGATCGTCACGCGGAGATCTCCGACCAGCTCGGCGTCGCGCTCGGCCACTACACGCCGGAGCGCCTGCTGGATGTCGGCGTCGAGCGCGCCCTGCAGCGCGCCGAGCAGCTCGAAGTCCGCGCGCGCGAGCACCACGCGGTAGTCGTTCCAGAGCAGGCCCCGCCCGCTCGCCGAGCGCACGGTGCAGGCGCCCATCACCTCGGTGACGGCGCGCCCGATCAGGAAGGGATCGACCTGCACGAAGTCCCGGCGCAAGAGGCGGCCGAGGCCTCGTCGCGCCAGGTCCTCGAAGCGCACCCGGAACTGATTGGGTCCCTCACGCGTCAGCGCCGCCATCGCTCTCCTCGACGCGGTGTCGCCGCACGATCAAGCGCACGGCCCGAGCGAGACCGTCGCGCAGCTCGATGACGTCGCCCTCGCGCAGCGCCGCCCGCCCCTTCGCGGTGCGAGCCGGCCGGAGCGCCTCTCCGCTCGGCCTGCACACGTAGAGCGAGTCCTCCTGATCGAGCGCCTCCACCTCGAGCCGATGGCCGACCTGCGAGAGCCGCCCCGCGCGGCGGCTCACGAACTCGCTGCTCTCGCACACCACGAGATCGTTGCGCACGTGCTGATCGGCGCCGTGCCACTCGCCGCGCCCGAAGCGCGCCTCCTTGCGGCCGAGAGGCAGCGAGAGCACGCGCCCCGAGAGGTCGCCTCCCTCGATCTCGAGCTGCCAGACGCGAGGCGAGCCTTCCCGCGCCGTGATCGCCGTCACGTCCGCCGCGACGATCTCGTACTCACGGACGGGGAGCGCGTCCTCGGCGCAGTTGACCGCGTTCGCGAGCGCGGCGCCCACCGCGGCGTCGAGCTCGGGCCCGTCCACGAAGCCGCGGATCACGCTGACGCTCCCCTCCCCCACCGCGATGCGCACCGTCACGTCGACCGGAAGCGCGACACGACCGCGATCGGCGTAGCGAGCGAGCTTCGCGATCGCCTCGGCGATCCGCTTGACGAGATCATCGAAGCCGAGCTCCTCACTGCCGCCGCGAAGCCAACCGAGCCAGCCCATGGGGGGACATCCTAGCGCAAGCCGCGTGACCTTCGGCTCGCTCATCGGGGTGTCAGGCAGGGCGGTCGAGCCAATAATGCATGATGCTCTTTGCATAACCACAGTTGCATGGGACCATGGGCCGATGGTCGAGGTCGGCGAGGCCAGGGGTGCAGCGCGCCTCATCGCGCCGGGACCGCTGCGTGTGCCCCTCCTGCTCGCCACGGCGCTCGTCGCGGTCGTGGGGCTCGCGGCGGAGGTCGCCGAGTATGAGCTCGGCGCGCCCGCTCGCGTCGTCGAGGTCTTCTCGCTCAGCTACGAGGCCAACGTCCCGACCTGGTACGCGACCGTGCTGCTCTTCGCGTGCAGCATGCTCCTCGCGTCCATCGCGCGCGCCGAGAGCATCTCGCGCCGCAAGAGCTGGGCGGCGCTCGCCGCGATCTTCGCGTACCTCTCGCTCGACGAGGCGATCGAGATACACGAGCTCCTCGCGTACCTCGTGCCGCCGAGCGGCGGCCTGCTCCACTTCGGATGGGTGATCCCGGGCGCCGCGCTCACGCTGCTCGCCGGCCTCGCCTTTCTGCCCTTCGTTCGCTCGCTTCCGTCCCTGACGCGCTGGCGCTTCGTCCTGGCCGGCGCGATCTACGTGGGCGGCGCGCTCGGGATGGAGCTCTTGCTCGGGTGGTGGGCCGACACCCACGGCGACGACAACCTCGGCTATGGCGTGATCGACTTCATCGAGGAGTCGATGGAGCTCGCCGGGGCGAGCCTCTTCCTCCTCGCGCTCGACGACGAGCGGCGGCGGGTGAGCGCGTGAGCGCGGCGAAGCAGCGCTCGCCCTACATCGTCGGCAAGGGCTACGACTGGGCGCTCTTCCTCGCGCCGCCGCTGGCCGCGATGCTGGTCGGGCTCGCGATCTCGAAGACGAGCTTCGCGCTCGCGCCGCTCGACGACGAGGGAGGCACCGGCTCGTCGTTCTTGATCGGCGTGCTCATCCACGCGCACCTCGTCGCCGTCTTCGCGCGCAGCCACGGCAACGGCGAGGTGCGGCGGCGCTTCCCCTTTCGCTTCTTCGTCGTGCCGGTCGTGCTCTTCGCCGCGATCCTCAGCTCGCCGTGGATCGCCGTCCTCGCGATGGTGGTCGCCACCTTCTGGGACGTCTGGCACTCGGGCGCGCAGACGTTCGGCTTCGCGCGCATCTACGATAGTCGCGTAGCGAGTGACGGTCGGCCGACAGCCGTGGAGGCGCGCAGCGCCGGAGCGGAAGTCGGCTGCCGTCACGAGCGGAGCGACCGATGTGATCGCAACCACGGCGCGCACGGAGACGAGGGGCGGCGACTCGACTTCTGGCTCAATCAGCTCCTCTACGCGGGCCCGATCCTGGCCGGCGCCACGCTGATCGATCACCTGGTCGTGCTGGAAGAATTCGAGGTCTTCGACGGCGCCGTCTCGGACTTCCTGGTGCTCGTGCCGGCGGAGGCCGAGGGCGCCGCGTCGCTCCTCACGTGGATCGTCGTGCTGCTCGGAGCGGCCTTCGTCGCCTACTACCTCCATGCGCAGTGGCGGCTGTTGTTGCGGGGACGCCGCACCTCGCCGCTCAAGGTCTACCTGCTCGCGTCGACCGCGCTCTGTTCGATCGTGACCTGGGGCTTCAACCCGTGGGGCGAGGCGTTCTTCATCATGAACGCCTTCCACGCGGTCCAGTACCTCGCGCTGGTGTGGGCGATGGAGGGCAAGCGAATGGCCGGCGCGCTCGGGCTCGCACGCCGGCCGCTCGGCGGCCCGATCACCGCCGCGGTCTTCCTCGGCGCGGTCGTCTTCTATGGCGCGCTCACGGAGATCGTCGACCCGAGCATCGAGATCTTCTGGGCGCTGACGATGGTCGTCTCGCTCATGCACTTCTGGTACGACGCGTTCCTATGGTCGGTGCAGAAGAAGCACGTCTGATCCAAGCGGAGGCTGCTCATGCGACAGAGTCATATCGGGATCGGAATCATGGCGTTTGCGCTCTGTGCTTGCGGCGCGGAGAGCGAAGATTCACCGGTCCCGGTCGCCTCGGAGACCACGGTGGAGGAGGTCGCCGCCCCGGTGGTCCACGCCGAGCCCGAGCACGGCGGCACCGTAGTCGTGGCGGGGCACTATCCGGTCGAGGTCGTGCCTCACGCCTCGGGGCAGGTCTACGCGTACGTGCTCGGCGACGCGCCTCCGCCCGACGGCGTCGAGCTGACGATCGAGGTCCCGGTCGCCGGGCGATCGACGGGCCGTCCGGTGCGGATGCGGTGGAACGCGCGCCGCGATCGGTGGGAGGGGCGAGTGCGGCGCGTCGAGATCGTGGAGGGTCCGATCGACGTGCTCATCGTCGTCGGCGGCGTGGACTACCACGGGCACGTCGACGTCTGCGTGCTCTTCCCGGCGATCGAGGTCGAGATCATCGAGTACCGCGGCAAGCACAAGCACAAGCACAAGCACAAGCATCGGGGCCGCCGCGGTCATGTGATCCGCATTCATTGACCGCGGGCCGACCCGCACCCATCGCAAGCGAGGTACGCTCCCGGCGTGCCCGAGCTGGCCGATCTCAGCGAGCTCCTCGATCGCGCGACCGGGAGCGGCCACGTGCCCGCCGCCTGCGCGTGCGCCGTCGTCGCCAGCGAGATCGTGCACGAGAGCGCGCACGGCGCCTCGCCGGACGGAACGCGGGCGAGCGCCGAGAGCGTCTTCGACGTCGCGAGCGTGACCAAGGTCGCGGCGACCACCCTCGCGGTGGCGCGCCTGGTGAGCGATCGCCAGCTCGAGCTGGACGGCGCGGTCGCGCGCTGGCTGCCCGCCTTCGGCGCGCAGGGCAAGGAGCGGGTCACGGTGCGCGAGCTGCTCGGGCATCGGAGCGGCCTCGCCGCGTGGGCGCCGCTCTTTCTCGGCGCGCGCGAGCACCTCGAGCGCGGCGACTTCGTCGAGGCGCGCGCCCACGTCGTCGGCGCGGTGCTCGACGCGCCGCTCGGCCTCCCGGGGAGGCGCGTCTACAGCGACCTCGGCTTCATCGCGCTCGGCGCGCTCGTCGAGGCGGCCTCGGGCGCGCGGCTCGACGCGCTCGTCCGCGCGAGCCTCTACGAGCCGCTCGCGCTCGATCTCGGCTTCGTCGATCTCGGGGAGCGACCAACCTGGCTCGCCGATCGCCACGTGCTGCCTACCGGCCGCACGCGCCCGCGCGAGCCGGCGCCCGGGCAGGAGCACCTCTACGCGGTCCCCGAGCAGCCGCCGCGCGACGACGCCGGGGAGGTCGACGACGACAACGCCTTCGCGATGGGCGGCGTCGCGGGGCACGCCGGCCTCTTCGGCACCGCGCGCGCGCTCGCCGAGCTCGGCGGGCTCATCGCGGGCGCGGTCGACGGCGACGATCGCCTCGGGATGGGCGAGGTCCTGCGCGCCTTCGCCGAGATCGACCCGGCACACGGACCCGTCCGCAGCCTCGGCTTCGATCGGCCGGCCGCCGAGGGATCGAGCGCGGGCTCCCTCCTCGGCCAGGCCGGGCCGCGGGGCGCCCTCGGCCACCTCGGCTTCACCGGTTGCTCGCTCTGGATCGACCTCGACCGCCGCCTCTCGGTCGCGCTGCTCACGAACCGCACCCACCCGGGACGCCAGCACGTGGAGCCCATCCGCGCGCTGCGCCCCGCCTTCCACGATCGGCTCTGCCGCGCGATCGATCGATGACATGACGCTGGCTCGGCCGGCACGCCGGTCTGCGCGGGCCCGACGGAGGGCGATGGCTTGACGCGCAGCTGCCGTCCTTCGACCATCGATCGCGATGCAGCTCGAGACGGTCTGCGGCACCTCGCCGCTCGGCGCATGGAGCTACACCTCGTGGCGACCGCCGGCGCTCGAAGGCCACGTCGATCACTTGTGGAGCTATCGCGGCCCGACGGTGCATCCGCACAAGCGCATCTTTCCGAACGGCTGCGTCGAGCTGCTGCTCAACTTCGCCGAGCCGTATCGCACGATTGAAGGCGGCGGCGAGCCGACCCTGCGCACCGCGTGGATCGGCGGACCGCAGGTGGGGCCCTCGGTCATCGCGCAGCCTCCTCGGCAAGACTGCATCGCCGCGCGCCTGCGCCCGAAGGGCGCGTACGCGGTGCTCGCGCGGCCGCTCTCCGAGGTGACCGGCCTGTCGGTGGATCTCGTCGACCTCGTCGGCTCCGACGCGCGCGAGCTCAGCGATCGGTGCGCGGCCACCAACGACGTCGAGGCGCGCCTGCGCCTGCTCGCCCGCTGGATCGCCGGCCGTATCGTCCTTGCGCGCGCGATGCACCGCGCGATCGCGTGGTCGGTGCGCGAGCTGGACGTCACCGCGGGCACCACGTCGATCGCTCGGCTCCGCGAGCACGCGGGCCTGTCCAAGTCGCGCCTCGTGGCCGCGTTCCGCGATCAGGTAGGCGTCGAGCCCAAGCGCTACGCACGCATCGCGCGCTTCCATCGCGTGCTCTCGCGCCTGCAAGCGCACGACGGACGGCGGCTCGCCGAGGTGGCGTCCGAGGCCGGCTTCTACGACCAGGCGCACATGAACGCCGAGTTCCGGCAGCTCGCCGGCATCACGCCGCGCGAGTTCTTGGCGGCTCGCCACCCGGTGGGCGACGGCTCCACCGCCGCTGGCTGATGACCGACGAAGAGCTGACTTTTCTCCAAGACCCGCTCGCCCGGCCGCTCTAGGAACGGGGCATGGAAGACTCCCTGCCTCCGCCGATCGCGCTCTATCAGCTCGCGACGGCGCACTATCACTCCCAAGCGCTCTACGTGGCCGCGAAGCTCGGCGTGGCCGATCACCTCGCTGAGGGACCGCGCGACGCCGAGACGCTGGCGCGCGCGACGCACACCCATGCGCCCTCGCTCCGCCGCGTGCTGCGGCTGCTCGTGAGCCTCGGCGTCTTCGTCGAGGACGAGGAGGGGCGCTTCGCGCTGAGCCCCGTCGGCGCGTTCCTGCGCAGCGGGCCCGGCTCGTTCCGCTCCTCGGTGCAGCTCTTCGCCGGCCCCTCCCAGTGGCGGGTGTGGGGCGATCTGCTGCGTACCGTGGAGAGCGGCGAGCCCGCGTTCCATCGCGTCTTCGGCACAGGGCCTTTCGAGTACTTCGCCGATCGCCCGGAGGAGGCCGCCGTGTTCGACGACGCGATGGGCGCGTTCACCGCCATGGCCGCGGCGGCGGTGGCCGACAGCTACGACTTCGCCGGCATGCACCGCATCCTCGACGTGGGCGGCGGGGACGGCGCGTTGATGGCGGGGCTGCTCCGACAGAACGCGAGCCTCTCGGGCGCGGTCCTCGATCTCTCGCGGGTGCGCGAGGCGGCGGAGCGACGCATCCGCGAGGCCGAGCTCGGCGATCGTCTCTCGTTCGTGGCCGGCGACTTCTTCGAGTCGATCCCCGGCGGCTTCGACGGCTACCTCTTGAAGCACGTGATCCACGACTGGGACGACGAGCGCTCGCGCGCCATCCTCGGCAACGTGCGCCGCGCCATCGGCGCCTCCGCAGCGAAGCTCTTGCTCGTCGAGAGCGTGTATCCCGCGCGGGTGGACGCGACGACGCGCGGCGCAGCGGCGAACGACTGCAACATGATGGTCGCGACGGGAGGGCAGCAGCGCTCCGAGGCCGAGCTGCGCGCGCTCTACGAGGCGGCGGGGTTCCGGCTCGCGCGCATCGTGCCCACCGCGATGGCGAGCGTCATCGAGGGTGTGCCGGTCTAGCCCGGATCGTTCACGAGGGCGCCGTGTCACACCGCATCTCGCCGGAAGCATTGGCGTACGTCCGATGCTCGCTCGTCACGTAGGGAAACGACGCTCCTCGCTGTGCTTCGGGCGTGCGCCCCCTCCTCGACGAGCTCGTGAATGATCCGGGCTAGCCGGTGCCGGGGCGCGGAGGCGGTTCCGCGTCCCCCGAGCGGCCGCCGCAACGACGCAGGACCAGGTCGCACCGATCCGGGGCGCCAGCACGTGGAGCCCGTCCATGCGCTGAGCCAGGCCTTCCGCGACCGGCTCGGCCGCGCGATGCTCGATGACGATGCCGCGCACGCCTCATGCTGATATGTCGCGTCCGATGCCTCGTCGTGTTGCGGCGGTCCTCGTCGTGGTCCTCGCGCTCGGGGGCGGCGCGCGGCCGCCTCCGATGGCGCCGCCCCCGCTCGACGGCGACGAGGACGGGCCTCGCCCGAGCATCGCCGGGATCGAGCTGCCGCCCCTGCCGCTCGACGTCGAGATCGACGAAACAGCGATCGAGGAGGGCTGGCGCCGCGCGGAGCTCGCGCTCTCGATGCCGACGCCGCGTCCGCCGCGCGGCGAGCTGTGGGAGGTCGAGGCGTGGGCCGACGAGGAGCTCACCGGCTGGATGCATCGACGGGCCGAGGCGGTCGGCGCCGCGCAGCGCGCGCTCGAGAGCGCGCGCATGGGACGGCCGGAGATCAGCGTGGTGGCCTCCGCGATCCTCGGGCTCGCGTACTCGCGCTTCGCGCTCGATCTGCGCGGCATCCCGGTCCCCGAGATCTTCGCCTCCGACGCGGAGCGCTCGCGCGCCTTTCAAGCGGCGCTGCACGGCGCCACCTCTCCGCTCTGGCAGCGCGCCCTCGACGCCTTCGGCAGCTGGGCGAGCGCCGCCGCCGCCGCGCCGGCGCACAGCCTGGCCTCGTGGCGCGAGTTCTGCGACGGCGAGGGCCGGAGCGCCGCCGCGATGCTCCCGGACGCGGAGCGCCAGGAAGAAGACGAGCGCCGAGACGAGCGCCGAGACGAGCGCCGAGACGAGGACTGAGGCGACCCGCCCGCTCGAGTCGCACCGCCACGCTCCTCCCTGTCGCAGTCCGCGCGCAGCCCTCCCGACCGCAGCGCGCGTCCGCGGCGCGTAACGAACCTGCGCGCGCGCGCCTCGGGGAGGAGGCACGCCCGTTCGCGATCCCCGCCGGGATCGCCGCGTGCACCCAGGAGCGCGATGGACTGCGACACGGTCGTGATCGGCAGCGGGATCGGCGGCCTCTCGGCGGCGCTCGCGCTCGCGAGAGCCGGGCAGCGCGTGATCGTCCTCGAGCAGCACTACCTGCCGGGAGGCTGGACGCACAGCTTCACCCTCGAGGGACACACGTTCAGCCCCGGCGTGCACTACCTCGGCGAGCTCGAGGAGGGCGCCAACCTGCGGCGCTTCTTCGAGGGGCTCGGCGTCGGGCGCCACCTCGCGTTCCAGGAGCTCTCGCCGGACGGCTACGATCACCTCCTCGTCGCCGGCGAGCGCTACGACGTGCCCAAGGGCCCCGAGCGCCACACCGAGCGCATGAAGCGGCGCTTCCCGCGGATCGCCGGCGGCATCGAGCGCTACTTCGCGACCTGCCGCGCGATCGCCAAGGAGCTCGACGGCGCGGGCGATCTGCTGTCGCTACCCGCGTTGATCCGCGCGCCGTTCCGCCTGCCGATGCTGACCCGCTGGGGCTTCGCGAAGCTCGACGCGCTCCTCGACGCGTGCGGCATCGACGATCCGCTGGCGCGCGCGTTCCTCTGTGGGCAGTGCGGCAACCACGGCCTGGCGCCCGAGCACGTCTCGCTTCCTGCGCACGCCGTGATGATCCAGCACTACATGCACGGCGCGTATTACCCGGTCGGCGGCGCCAAGCGCATCCCGGCGGCGTTCCTCAAGGAGCTGCGCGCCCACGGCGGCTCGATCGAGCTGCGCACCCGCGTGCGCGAGATCCTCGTCGAGCGCGGCCGCGCCATCGGCGTGCGGCTCGAGAGCGGCGAGACGATCCGATCGAAGAACGTCGTCTCGAACGCCGACGCCGCGCTCACCTACGAGACCTTGCTCCCGTCGTGCGCGCGCTTGCAGCGCCAGCGCGCGCGGCGCATGCGCCCTTCGATCAGCTCGATCAGCCTCTTCGCCGCGACCGACATGGATCTCTCCGCCTACGACTCGGGTAACTACTGGTGGTACCGCCACGCCGACGTCGCGGGCGTCTACCGGCGCATGGAGCAGCAGCTCCCGGGCCGCGAGCTCGAGGGGCTCTTCGTCTCGATCAGCTCGCTCAAAGACCCGCGGCCGCACCGCGAGCACACGCTCGAGATGTTCACGTTCGTCCCGCACCACGCGTTCTCGAAGTGGGCGGGCAGCACGACCGGCATGCGCGAGGCGGGCTACGAGAGCCTCAAGCGCGGCCTGATGGGCACGATGCTGCGCGCGGCCGATCGGGTGATCCCCGGGCTCTCGCGGCGCCTCACCTTCGCGGAGCTCGGCACACCCCTCACCAACGACTTCTACTGCGCCAGCTGGCGAGGCGCCTGCTACGGCATCGCGAAGACGCCCTGGCAGGTCGGCCCCTTCGCCTTCCAGACGCGCGCGCCGGTGAAGAACCTCTACCTCGCCGGCGCGAGCACCGTGAGCCACGGCGTCGCCGGCGCCGGCATCTCGGGCCTCTTCGCGGCGCAGGCCGCCCTGGGCCTGCCGGACGCGAACGAGCTCCTCGCGCCGGCCGACGGCTCACTGCGCGTCGTCCCTGCGCCCGCCGAGACGCGGGCGCTCGCGGCCACCGGCACGTGAGGCCATCGAGAGGACGCGCCCTCGTGTGGTAACCTGACGCCCATCGAGCTCGGGGCGCCGCCGTGGATTGGACGTTACGAGGAGATCCTGCCGATCTCGGCGGAGGGCGGGTTTCGTCTGACCGCCGTGCGCGAGGTCGCGACCGGCAAGGAGTGCGTCGCCGTGTGGAGGGCGCCCGCCGCCGACCCGAGCGCGGCGCGCGTCGCGATCGAGCTCGCGCACCGCGCCCACAGCCGGATCGATCATCCCGTGATCGCGCCGGCCTGTCACCTCGATCCGAGCCGTGACTATGCGATCTTCGACTGCGCCGCGCGGGTGGACCTCGCCGGCCTCCTCGCGATCGCGCGCGGACCGGAGCCGCGCATCCGGCACAGCGAGGCCGACGGCTTCATCGTCGCGCTGCGCGACGCTCTCTTCGCTGCGGCCGAGCAAGAGGATCCGCGCGACGGGGGCCCGTGCTGCATCGGGACGGTCGGCTACGGCAACGTGCTCTTCGCACCAGACGGCCGCTTCTGGCTGCTCGGCCTCGGCCACAACCTCCCGCTCGCCGACGAGCACGGCCGCATCGGAGGTCGATCGACCGCGTTCCACGCGCCGGAGGTCGCGGTCGGTGCGCGCCCCACCAAGTCGTCCGACTTCGTGGCGCTCCTCCTCTTCGCGCGCTCGCTGCTGCCCTTCATGGTGCTCGAGCGCTCCCTCGTGCGCATCATCGCGGGCAACTCAATCGCCGAGGACCTCGAGCTCTTGGGCAAGCTCGTCTGGTTCGAGCGGCGCGTGGTCACGGCCGTCCCCCCCGACCGCGCCTCGATCGAGGAGGCCATCGCGACCTCGAACCGCATTCGCCAGCTGCTCCGCGTCGAGCCGGACGTGAGCTCGTTTTACGCGGCCGTCGCCGCGATCCTCGGTGACGATCCCCGGCTCTCCACGGTCTCCGGCACGCGCATCCGCGTCGCGGAGGACGGCTCGTTCGTCGAATCGAAGGGAGCCCACGCGCTCATCCCCGGCCGCGGCCCGCTGCGGCGGCTCGTCCGCGAGCTGGCCCGCGCTCGGATCGAGCGGCCCGGCTCGGGCATGACGGTCGCCGAGCTCTTCGAGGCCGGCTGGCCCGGCGAGCGCGCCGCGCAGCGCTCCGCTCGCAACCGGGTCCACGTCGCGGTGAGCACGCTCCGCAAGCTGGCCTTCGCGAGCGAGCTCGAGTCTCACGCGGGGGCCTATCGGATCAGCCCCTCGGTCACCGTCGAGCTCGCCCCGCCCGACGCCGACTCTAGATTAAGCGCCTCTTAAGACGCGACTCCGCGCACTCCCGAGCACACTCCATCCCAAGGCCCGACGCGGGTGCGGTGGATTGGAGCGACGATGGGGAGCAAGACGAGGCAGTGGGTCTTGGCCGCGATTCTCGGCGGCTTGGTCGGGTGCGACAGCCCGATGACGGGTATCGACGCAGGCCCGACGCAGGGTGAAGACGCTTCGATGGATGGCGCGAGCGCGCCGGTCGACTCGGCCGTGTGCCCCGACGACTGCGACGACAGCCTCTTCTGCAATGGCGTCGAGACCTGTGAGGGCGGTGCGTGCACCGAAGGAGAGCCGCCTTGCGCCGCCGCCGAGTGCGATGAAGACGCCGACACCTGCGCGTGCGGCGAGCCCGATCAGGACGGCGATGGACGACGCTCGATCGCGTGCGGCGGAGACGACTGCGACGACACCGACCCGAACCGCTTCCCCGGCAACACCGAGGTCTGCGACGTCGGCGGCCACGACGAGGACTGCGACCCGGCGACCTACGGCTTTCGCGATCTCGACTCGGACGGCGCGCCCGATGCGGCCTGCTGCAACACCGCGGAGGACGGGACGAGCCGCTGCGGCACCGACTGCAACGACGCCGCGTCGACGACGCATCCGTCCGCGCCCGAGGTGTGTGACGGCGCCGACAACAACTGCGACACGCGAGTCGACGAGGGCGTCACGGAGACCTTCTGGCCCGACGCCGACGGGGACGGCTTCGGCTCGCCCGCCGGCCCCCCGATGACCGCATGCTTCTCGCCGGCCGACCACGCGGACAACGACGACGACTGCGACGACACGCGCGCGGAGGTCAACCCAGGCAACCCGGAGATCTGTGATACCGCGGGCCTCGACGAGAACTGCGACGGAGAGGCGAACCCTCCCTCGCTGTGCATGTGCGTCGGCAGCGGCTCCCGCCCCTGCACGCTACCGGGCGCCTGCGCGAGCGGCACCGAGACCTGCAGCGGCGGCCTGTGGGGGAGCTGCTCGACCGCGCCCATCGCCGAGAGCTGCAACGGACTCGATGACGACTGCGACGGCACGATCGACGACGGCGTCGATATCGTCTGCTACCCCGACGCTGACAACGACGGTTACGCCGTGGCCGTCCCCGACCCGGATGCGGTGGCGGTGCGCCGCTGCCCCGACGCGAGCCGCCCCGCGGTCGGGGGCTGCCCCGCGAACACCACGAACCGCCGGCCGTTCGGTGTCGACGTCGACTGCAACGACGGGCCTGGCGGCTCGACAATCCATCCCGGAGCACCCGAGGTTTGCAACGGCCAGAACGACGACTGCGACGCCGCGACGGACGAGGGCGTCTCGGTGATCTGCTACGCCGATGCCGACGGGGACACCTACGCTGGCGTGGGAGCCGCAGGGGTGCCGACGTGTCCGGTCTCGGGTCGCGACGCGGTGGGCGGCTGCCCGACGCTCATGACCAACCGCGACCCCGCACTCGAGAGCGACTGCGACGAGTCGCGCTCGTTCGTGAGCCCCGCGGGGATCGAGACGTGCAATGGGCTCGATGACGACTGCGCGGGGGGAGTCGACGACGGGGTCCTCACACGCTTCTACGAGGACGCCGACGGGGACGGTGTCGGCTCCGCATCCGCCGGCGCCGCCACCGTGGACGCGTGCTTCGCGCCGGCCGGGTTCGTGGCGAGTGCCACCGACTGTGACGACGCGAACGCGGCGATCCGACCGGGGCTGCCCGAGCTCTGCGATGCCGCGATGCTCGACGAGAATTGCGACGGGGTGATCAACCCGCCGAGCGAGTGCATGTGCACCGGCACCGAGAGCCGGCCATGCGGCCTCCCGGGGGCGTGCGCCGCCGGGCTGCAGACGTGCGCGTCGGGGGCCTGGGGCGCCTGTTCGATCGGGCCCGTGTCCGAGACCTGCAACGAGGTGGACGACGACTGCGACGGACTTGCCGACGAGATGCTGACCGTCACCTGCTATCCCGATCAAGACAACGACGGCTACGCCGCGGAGGACGTCGACTCGGCCGAGGAGTGCCCCGACTCCGGGCGGCCCGCGGTCGGAGGCTGCCCCACCGGCTACACCGATCGCGCACCGCTCGGCGCTGATCTCGACTGCAATGACTCGCTCGCGAGCGTGCGACCGAGCGCCGCCGAGACCTGCGATGGATCGATCGACGAGGACTGCGACGGATTGGTCGACGAGGGAGTGTCAGTGAGGTGCTTTCCCGATCTCGACGGGGACACGTTTGCGCCGACCGGGAGTCTGTCCGCCTCCTACTGCCCCGTCAGCGGCCGCGAGTCGGTTGGCGGCTGCCCGGTCAACACCACCAATCGGGACCCGGCGGGCGGCTCCGACTGCGATGACGGATCCTCGGCGACGAACCCCACCGCGACGGAGATCTGCGACGGCACGAGCGACGACGACTGCGACGGGATGGGCGACGACGGCTGCTCGTGCGTGAACGGGGCGAGCCGCGCCTGCGCGGACACGTACGGCCGGTGCTTGGGCGGCACCCAGCTCTGCACCGCGGGAGCGTGGGGCTCGTGCAACGTCCTGCCGCTCGCCGAGGTCTGCAACGCGCAGGACGATGACTGTGACGGATCGGTCGACGAGGGCACGACCATCGCCTGCTACGCCGACGAAGACGACGACACCTATCCGCTCGGGTCTGCGGTGGAGCTGCGAGTGTGTCCGGTCTCAGGCCGCGACGCGGTGGGAGGGTGCTCGTTCCAGCTGACGAACGTCGCGCCCGCCCCTGGAGTCAGCGACTGCGCGGATACCAACCCTGGCGCGAACCCCGGCGCGACCGAGGTGTGCGACGGCGCCTCCCCACCGGTCGACGAGGACTGCGACGGGACGGCGAACCCGACGTCGCTGTGCGCCTGCGCCAACGGGACCATGCGAAGCTGCCCCGACGAGGGAGTGTGCTCGACCGGCACGCAGACGTGCGCGGCCGGCCAGTGGGGCGCCTGCACGATTCAGCCGACCACCGAGTCGTGCAACATGCTCGACGACGACTGCAATGGGTCTGTTGACGACGGGGTGTCCGTCACCTGCTACCCGGACAACGACGGAGACACCTATCCGCCGACCGGCTCCACCTCCTCGACTCACTGCCCGGTCATGGGCCGACCCGGCGGTTGTCCGATCGGATACACGAATCGATCTCCGAGCACCGGAGGCGATTGCAACGACACGCTGCCGGGCGGAGACACAATCAACCCCGCGGCCATTGAGCTCTGCAATGGAGACGGCGTCGACGAGAACTGCGACTCGGTCATCAACGAAGGCTGCATCTGCACGAACGGCGCGGTACGCCCCTGCCCACAGCCCGGCGTCTGCGCGATGGGCACCCAGACGTGCAGCGGCGGCGCGTGGGGCACCTGCTCGGTGGTGCCCACCGCGGAGTCGTGCAACGGGGCGGACGACGACTGCGACATGACGGTCGACGAGGGGGTCACCACGACGTGCTGGGCCGATCCCGACAACGACACGTACGCCGTCGCCATGGCCTCGTCGACGACCGGCTGCGCGGCGTGCGGCGCAGGCGCGACGAACAGGCCTCCGTCCGGCGCGGCCATCGACTGCCGCGAGTCCGACGCATCGTCGTTCCCGGGGGCTCCCGAGCTCTGCGACCGCATCGACAACGACTGCTCGAGCGGCGGCGGGTCGGCGGTGAGCGAGGACGCCGATAACGACGGTCATGCACCGGTCGGAACCATGGTCTGCGCGGGCGGCCCCTTCCCGCGGGACGACTGTAACGACTCGAACGCCTCGGTAGTTCAGATCACGTACTACCAAGACAGCGATGGCGATTCCTACGGCGGATCTGCCACGACACTCGCGTGCGTGCCGCCGGCTGGATATGTCGCCATGTCTGGCGACTGCAACGACGGAAGCTCAACATACTACCCTGGTGCGCCGGAGTACTGCGACTCCGCCGATCAAGACTGCAACGGCGCGCCTCGCAACGGCTGTCCGTCTCAGTTCCTCTCGACCGGCACCCCGACATACTCCGGCTACTACGGCGGAACGGGGACGGCGTTCACCGACGCGGGGGGCGTCCTCATAGGCCTCGACGTCTCGTGGAACGTTGCCGAGGGTGTCATCGGGGTGAGGCGGGTGGCGAGGTCGGGGCGGATCGAAGAGGTCCCGCACTCACCGCAGTATCAGTACGTCGTCGAGCCGTTCGGTGCCGAGCAGGAGGGACCGCTGCGCGGGCGCACGACCTCGCCCACCTTCGGTGGCACGACGACCTCCCTGCGCTGCCCGAACGACAGCTACGGGAATCAGCAGGTCGTCTACCGCGTCAGGGGGCACTCGAACAGCGACGCGCTCTGGCGGATCGAGCTCCACTGCGCCACGGCTCGCTGGAGCGGCGGCGTGAGCAGCCCACCCCCGTGGACCGCCGTGCTGGTCGAGCAGCAGACGACGGGCCCCTCGGCCGGCGTGTCGGTCGGGACGGCGTTCACGTACCCGTGCCCGTCTGCGAGGCCCCTCGCCACCGCGATCCGTGGGCGGACCGCCTCGAGCCGGCTGACGGCGATGTCGCTGGGCTGCTCGTCGCTGGGCTACCTCCCCCAGTAGAGGGCGACGAGCGCTCCGTGCTGTCGTGCGGGACCGCGCGGCGCATCCTCCGTCAGCGTCGAGGGCGGCGCCGCCACACGAGCGCGATCGCGAGTGCCGCGAGCGCGAGGCCCGCTG
>JAEZBP010000218.1 GCA_023427125.1 Pseudomonadota bacterium
TCCGGGGGGCCGGGCCCCGGCTCCCCCCCGCCGCTCGGCTACTTCTTGGGGGGGTTCGCCTTCGCGGCGCGCTCCTTGGCGTCGGGGGCGGTGCGGTTCCAGCCATAGCCGATCTGCGCGTCGATGAGGCGGTCGGTGCCCTCCCCCACGATGCCGTCCACCGTGTAGTTGAAGAGCGCCTGCAGCTCCTTGACTGCGGCCTCGGTGCCGCTCCCGAAGATGCCGTCCGTCGCGACGTCGAAGCCGAGCTTGACCAGGCGCTTCTGGAGGATCTCCACTCTCTCTCCACGCGATCCGTTCTTGAGCATTGCTCTCTCCTTGTCTGGGTTGAGGTTGCGCTTCAGAGCGCCTCGACGTCCCCGGCCTCGTCGGCCGAGGGCACGTCGGCGGGGGGCGCGTCGGGCTCGTCGGCCGTCGGGACCAACGCGGGCTCCGGGCACTCCGGCTCGGGGCAATCGCACGCTTCTTCTTCCGCCTCCTCCTCGGGCTCCGGGGGGTCGTAGAAGTCGAAGGTGCCGACGAGGTTCAACGTGCCGATCAGATCGAACATCTGGGTGGCCTGTCCGTCCTGCTCGTCCCACGCCTGCGCCTGACCGGGCGGGAGCGCGTCGAAGCGACCGGTGAGGTCGAGCGAGACCTGCAGCCAATCGGCGAGCTTCGAGCGGAACTGATTGACCCACTCGAAGCGCCAGTGCTCGGGCCGATCGAGGCGCATCAGCGCCTCGAGGCCGGTCACGTAGGTGAGGACCTCGTTGAGCTTGTTCTCGTAGCCGACGAAGAGGCGAAGTGAGTGCAGCTGGCGATCGCTCGCGAGCTGGCCGCCGCCGACGTCGAGGACCTCCCCGAAGTTGTCGTAGGTGAAGTCGTAGCCGACCTCGCCCCAGAACCGATGGTTCTCCTCGCGGAAGAGGTTGCGGAGGTAGCCGGCTTGGCCGCCGATCCGCGGCTCGAGGCGCGCGAAGGGATCATAGCGGCCCTTGGCCACCAGGAAGAGCGCGTCGTCCGGGGTGAGGAAGAAGTCGTAGCGCATGCGCGCGTTGAAGTTGTTCGTGTTCTCCGCCGGATCCCCGAAGTGGTAGTCGGGCGGGGTGCCGGCCGGGTCGAGGCGCGTGGCGGCCAGGCCGTAGAGGTAGCTGGCCTCGACGACGAACGCGTGCTGCCCTTGCCGGAGCGCGAAGAGCCCGGCGAAGTTGAAGGCGATGTTCCGCGCGTTGCCGTACGCGCCGGTCGCGCCGGCGGTGAGCTGCAGGCGGATGTCGTCGTCGCCGGTGGCGTTGCCGACCGCCTCGGCGTGCTCCTCGACGGTCGCGGGCGCCTGCGCAGCCGCGCCGATCGGAGCACCGAGGGCGAAGACGAGGATGGAGGCTCGAGAGAGGATTGAGCGTGGCAAGGCACTCTCCATGGGTGTGGGGTCGACGCCGCGCAGAGCAGCGACCATGCCGAAGTGGCAACGCCGGGGAGCCCGCCGCCGGGGCCGCAGGAGCGCAGGCGGCCGCCGACGGAGCGTCGGCTGACGCCCACACCCGGCGCTCCTCGTCTCGGTGCTCGGCCGTCTACCAGAGTGGATGACGCGCGTTTCGCTCATGCGACAGCACGTGAGCTCCCCTCGACGGCTGAGCCTGTTCGACGAGCTGCGCGAGCGCGCACCGCTCTCGCCGGACCGCACGCGCGCCTGGCTCACGCCCGAGCTCGCGAGGGGCGCCCCGTCCAGCCACGCACCAGGAAGATCGCGGGTCGGAGCGCCGAGCACCACCGATCCGCGCTCGGAACAAGCAGCGCTGAGAGGCCGCGCACGCGAACGCGCGCGCCAGAAAAGCAGAGCACAGCGCTCGGGGAGCCCCGAGCTGCGCGTTCACCTTCGGCTGGACGCCGCGGACCCCCAGCGCCAACTGGACGGAGAGCGCCAGCAAGCAGCGCACGGCGCCGAGCTGCGCGTTCATCCTCGGCTGGACGCTGCGGACGGGTAGCGCCGACTGGACGGCTCAGCTCACCGCAGCTCGTGCCGGCGCAGGAGATCCCAGAGGTGAGAGCGGTCCATCGCGCACTGGCGCGCTGCTTGCGCCACGTTCCCCTTCGCGCGGTCGAGGGCGTCCGCGAGGTAGCGCCGCTCGAACTCGTGGAGCACCGCGGCGCGCGCGTCCTTGTAAGGGCGGCCGACGCAGGCCGCGAAGGGATCGTTGCCTGCCGACTCGGCGTCGAGCGCCTCGAGGGGGGGCGCCTCGCCCATCGCCAGGGTGGCCTCGACGTAGTTGCGCAGCTCGCGTACGTTCCCGGGCCAGCGGTGGCGGCCGAGGCTCACCATCAGCTCGGACGAGACCAGCTCGGCGAGCGGCGTGTTCACCCCGGACTCCCGCAGGAAGTGCTCCATCAAGATAGGGATGTCGTCGGAGCGCTCGCGGAGCGAGGGGATGTCCACGCGGACCACGGCGACGCGGTAGTAGAGATCGAGCCGAAAGCGCCCCGCGTTGACCTCGGCTCGCAGATCGCGGTTGGTGGCCGCGACGATCCGGATGTCGACGTCGATCTCGTCACGCCCCCCGAGCCGGCGGAAGCGGCGCCGCTCCAGCACGCCGAGCAGCGTCGGCTGGAGCGACTCGGGCAGCTCCCCGATCTCATCGAGGAAGAGCGTGCCGCCGTTGGCGCGCTCGAAGGCGCCCTCGTGGCGGCGATCGGCCCCGGTGAACGCGCCCTTCTCGTGACCGAAGAGCTCACTCGCGACCAAGGTCGGCGGGAGCGACGCGCAGTCCACGGTGACGAAGGGCCGGTCCGCCCGCGAGCTCGAGTCGTGGACCGCGTGGGCGATGAGCTCCTTGCCGGTGCCCGACTCGCCGACGAGCAGCACCGGCGCGTCGCTCGCGGCGACCTTCTGCACTTGCCCGAAGAGCCGCCGCATCTGAGGGTTGGCGCTCCGCATCCGGCCGAGCGCGCTCGCGCTCACCGGCACTCCGACCCGCTTTCCGTCGACCACGCGGAGGCGGCGCCGGCCGAGCCGCAGCTCGGTCCCCGGCGGCACCACCGCACGCTCGACCTGGATCCCGCCGACGAACGTGCCGTTCGTCGACCCGTGGTCGGTGACGAGGAAGCCGTTGCCCTGCCGGGTGAGGTCCAGATGAAAGCGCGAGACCGTGCTGTCTCGCAGGACCAGATCGTTGCCGTCCGCGCTCCCGATCTGGAACCGGTCTTCCTCCGAGTCGACCTCGGTCCCCTGCTCGGCCCCGTCCAGGATCTGCACCCGGAGCGTGTGCACCGGCAGGACCTCGTCCTCGTCTGGATACGGTAAGGTCTGCTTCCCGTGAGTCACCGTTGCGGAGCTTAGGGTGCGCGGGCGCCGAAAGACAAATGCCTCACGAGCTCCCCGCTGTACCCGCCCCATCGGGCCCCCGCGTCCCGCTGCGGCTGAAGCTCGGCGGCCTCGCCGCCGCGCTCGTCCTGGTGCCGCTCCCCCTCGTGGGCTTCGTGCTGCTCGATCGAGCCGAGGGCGCGCTCGAGCACGAGGTGCGCGAGCGCTCACTCGCCGTCGCCGATGACGTCAGCGCCTCCATCGAGCGGGAGCTCGCCTCGGCCGTCGACGGGCTCGACAGCGTAGGCCGCCTGCTCGGCGACCCGACGCTTCCGGAGGACGCGACGATCGAGCTGGCCGCGCGCTCCATCGAGGGCGAGCAGACGCTCGACCACGTGGGGATCTACGACGCGGCCGGGGCGCGGATCGACGTGCTGCGCGAAGGCTCCGCGCTGGTCACGATGCCCGAGACCCTGGGGGCCGACCTGCGCGAGCAGACCGCAGCGGGCGGCGTCGCGCTCGGCAACGCGCTCCCGACCGACGGGGCGCCGCGGGTGCTCGTCGTCGTGCCGCTCCGCGCGCGGGAGGGCGGGCAGCTCACCGGCTACGTCGCGTCGCAGGTCTCGCTCGAGGGCCTGCAGGCGCGGGTCGAGGCCATCGCGTCGCGGCGCTTCGGCGGCCTCCCGGACGCGCTCTTCGTCGTCGACGCGGAGGGCCGGGTGCTCGCCGCTTCCGAGCCCGAGCGCCTCGGCAGCGAGCACACGGAGCACCCGCTCGTCCGCGAGATCAGCGCGCCGCGCTTCGGGGCCGCGTTCGTCGCGCAGCGGCTCTACGAGGACGCCTCCGCGCCCTCGACGCTCGGGACGCTGGTCAGCGTCCCGAGCCACCGCTGGGCGGTGATCGTGCAGCTGCCGGAGACCGTGGCCTTCGCGCCCCTCCGCGCGCTGCGCTGGATGGTGGTGGGCACCGTCGCCGTGATCGCCCTCGTGGCGCTGCTCATCGGGCTCTGGATGGCGCGCTCGATCACCGCACCCATCCGCGCGCTCGTCGAGCTGGCCCAGCGGCTCGGTCGCCGCGAGCTCGGCGCCACGGTCGCGATCCGGACGGGCGACGAGCTCGAGATCCTCGGGGGAGCGCTCAGCGAGGCCTCCCGCGCGCTCGAGGCGAGCGAGCGCACGATCCGTGAAGAAGAGGCGATCCGCCGAGATCTCGGCCGCTACCTGCCCAAGGAGATCGTTGAGCGCGTGATCGCCCGCGAGCAGGACATGGGGCTCGGCGGCGTGCGGCGCGAGATCACGGTGCTCTTCGCCGACGTGGTCTCGTTCACGCCGCTGAGCGAGCGGCACGAGCCCGAGGTCGTCGTCA
>JAEZBP010000228.1 GCA_023427125.1 Pseudomonadota bacterium
GGGCTGGCCGGAGGGATCGCGCCCGCTGTCGCGGATCGGCACGACGTGCTCGACCGGCAGCGCGCGCGCGGCCTCGATCGACGCCTCGACCACGCTCCCGACCGGCGCGCCCGGCGCGGTCTCGAGCCGCGCGATCACGTGCGCGCGCGCGATGCCGAGATCGTCCGTCGCGCTCGCGCGCTGCCGGCGAACGAAGCCGTCGCGCGCGACGACGTCGCCGAGCGTGTACTGCGCCAGAGCCGTGCTCATCCGCGCGCGAGCATAACGTAAACCAGCTCTCGGGCGTGCCGGCGACGCGCGCGAGCGAGTGTGCTCTCCGCAGCGCACCCGAGCGAGGGGGACCCGTCGCGTCGTCGTTCTGGCATCATGCGTGCTCGAGACCGGGCTCCCATGATCACCATCGAGCTGTTCACCGAGATGTTCCCCCGCGGAGGCTGGCCGCCGAACGGGACCCTCAGGAGCGCCGCCGCGCGCGAGGAGCTGCTCGGCTACCTGAACACCTACATGCCGCGCTACGAGATCAACACCTACCTGCGGGTGTGCGGCTTCTTCGGGTGCACGGCGGTGGAGACCGCCGGCTACATGACGACGATCGAGGTCGGGCCGGACTCCTACTTCCGGCGCCTGTACGAGCTCGACCGCCGCAAGGCGCGCATGCTCGGCAACACCCAGCCGGGCGACGGCGCGCGGTTCCGGGGCCGCGGCCTCATGCAGACCACCGGCCGCGACAACTACCAGACGTTCACCAACGCGACCCGCAGCGAGCTCGACATCGACTTCACGCGCCACCCCGAGCGGCTGGCGGAGATCGGCATCGCAGCCCAGTCGGCGTGCTTCTACTGGCAGTGGGCGAACCTGAGCCAGTACGCCGACGAGAGCCAGTGGAGGCGGCTCAACGCGCGGGTGAACACAGGGAACGCCAACGGCTCACCGGTGCACTGGGCCGAGCGCCTCGCCCACACGAACCGCTGGCTGAACCGCCTCCCGCGCGACTTCACGTTCGAGCAGCCGCGGGTCGGTGCCGACGCCAGGGTCGCCGCGGGCGCGAGCGGCAGGATCGGCGGGGTCGCCGAGGGCCTCGGAAAAGCGGGAAACCGGCGGTAGCCACCGCGAGCCCCGCGTTGCGCTCCCCCGAGCGCACCGCGCCCTCGCGCGGGCCGTCGAGTGCGCTCGACTGAGCGCAGGATGGCCAGACCGGCCGGCGGCGCGCGGCATCGTACGGCTCTTGCAGTGGAGCGGATGCGATGACTGAACTCCGATCGATCTCGTGGACCCTGGAGTGCGATCCCCTCGCCGCCACGCCGCCGGTTCTCACCTACGTGCACGCGGAGGAGGAGCTCAGCGCGCCCTACGACCTCCGCCTCACGGGGACGGTGGGCGTGCCGGACCTCGATCTGACGGAGCTGCTCGGCAAGAACGCCGTGCTCGTGCTCGAGCGTCTCCCGCTCACGCGCCGCTTCTGCGGCGTCATCCAGGAGGTCGAGGCCGAGGACGCGGCGTCGCTCCACGGCCTCGTGTTCTCGCTGCGGATCCGGCCCGCGTTCCACCTGCTGTCGATGCGACGCGACTCGCGCATCTTCCAGAACCAGACCGTCCCGCAGATCGTGGAGGCGGTGCTCAAAGAGGGCCTGGCTCCCTACGAGCGAGAGGTGAAGCTCGAGCTCACCGAGACGTACCCGACGCGTGAGTACTGCGTGCAGTACCAGGAGACCGACCTCGAGTTCGTCTCCCGGCTCCTCCAGGAGGAGGGCATTCACTACGCCTTCGACCACGAGGGCGACGTCGAGGTCATGGTGCTCCGGGATACGAACGCGGCCTTCGCGAAGGTGGCGACCACGCCCGAGGAAGGCGTCCTCGAGTACCACGCGGACGATCGCGTCGTGACCGACCGAGAGTGGGTCGGCGTTTTCCAGCTCGTGAGGCAGAACACCGAGACTCACACCAAGGTCCGGGACCAGATCTTCACCCGCGAAGACCTGGTGTTCGACGCCGAGCAGGGCGAGAACGACGCGCTCGGACGAAAGCGCGAGAGCTACGAGCACGGCAGCAGCCGGAGCGTGTGCATCTACGACTACGACCAGGGCGTCCGCCGCTATCGCCAGCACGACGCGGAGCGCCAGGCGAAGATCCGGACCGAGCTCTTCACGCGGGACGCCGTGAAGTCGTGGACCGCCGAGAGCAACGCCGTCGGGCTCACGGCAGGGACGACGTTCGAGCTGCGGGGGCATCCCACCGTCGGTGTGGACGGAGAGTACCTCGTCACGCGCGTGAGACACCGGTCGGTCGCCGCCGGGGAAGCCGGCTACGGCAACGACTTCCACTGCATCCCGCTCGAGACGACGTTCCGGCCGGACCGCGCGGCGCGAAAGCCCCGCATCCCCTCGATCCAGACGGCGATCGTGACGGGCCCGGCGGGCGAGGAGATCCACGTCGACGAGTACGGGCGCGTCAAGGTCCAGTTCTACTGGGACCGCCAGGGCCAGAGGGACGAGAAGACGTCCTGCTGGGTGCGCACGCAGCAGACCTGGGCCGGGAACGGCTGGGGCACGTGGTGGGTGCCGCGCATCGGGATGGAGGTGGTCGTCCAGTTCGTCGATGGCGATCCCGACCGGCCGCTCGTGACGGGCTGCGTCTACAACGCCGACAACCAGCTGCCCTACGCGCTGCCCGACGAGAAGACGAAGAGCACCATCAAGTCGAACAGCAGCCTCGGCGGCGGTGGGTTCAACGAATTCCGCTTCGAGGACAAGAAGGGCCAGGAGGAGATCTGGCTCCACGCCCAGAAAGACCTCAACGAGAAGGTCCTGAACGACCACACGCTGAACGTCGGCAATAACGAGACGATCGAGATCGGCGTCGACCAGACGCAGACCATCGGCAACAACCAGGTCGAGCACGTCAAGGCCAACCAGACCATGACGGTCGACGCGAACCGGACGGTGGCGGTCGGCGGGAACTTCGAGGAGACGGTCACCGGGAACGAGACGCGCACGGTGAGCGGCGCGGTGACCGAGACGATCACCTCGGGCGAGACGGTGACGGTGAGCGCCGGGCGAACGACGACGGTCAACGGTGGCTTCACTGAGACCGTCAACGGCGGCGTGACCCGCAGCGTCAACGGCGCGGTGAACGAGAGCTTCACCGGCGCGTGGAACGCGACGGTCCTCGCGAACATCAACATCACGACGCCGGCCACCATCAACGTCGTCGCGCCCTCGCACACCACGACCGACACCGACTGGAGCAAGGTCGGCAAGCTCTGCAACGGAGTCTACGCGCTCACGATGAGCGCGACCGGCGTCAAGCTCGACGCCACCGGCTTGGCCGTGGGCGCGACGGGCGTGAGGGTGGGCGTCACCGGGATCAAGATCGAGAACAAGGGCGCGAACTTCGAGGACTGCAAGGTCGCAGTGAAGGCGATCCCGAGCTACGTGCGCTCGGGCGCGCTCGCGCTCTACCTCTACGGCGCCACGATGATGATGTGATGGCGGCCCGCTGATGCGCTTCATCAAGCCCCAGTGCCTCGGCCTGCTCGTGCGCCCGATCGCGTACGGCGGGGCCTACCGGCTCGGCATCGCCGGCCTGACCGCGTTCGATCTCGATCGGCCGGAGACGCTCCTGCCGGAGGCGGCGCTCTGGGATCTCGTGGGCCGCGAGCTCGGCGCCGAGGGGGTGATCGACGCCGGGATCCCGAAGGCGTGTGGCGAGGTGCTCGTCGTCGGGCACGCCTACCCACCGTCCGGTCCCGCGCCGCACTGCCCCGTGCGCGTGCAGGCCGGCCCGATCGACAAGACGATCTACGCCATCGGCGATCGCCGCTGGAGAGACGCCCTGCCGACCGAGCCCGAGCCCTTCGAGCGCATGCCGCTCACGTGGGAGCGCGCCTACGGCGGCGAGGGCTTCCCCGCGAACCCGAGCGGCCGCGGCTACGCGCCCGAGGGCGTCAGCCCCGCGCGGCTCCCGAACCTCGAGCGACCGGGCCAGCTCATCGCGACCCCGCGCGATCGCCCGTGGCCCGCCGGGCTCGGCCCCCTCGATCCGATGTGGGCCCCGCGCGCGCAGCGGGCCGGCACCTACGACGACGAGTGGCTGAAGACGGAGTACCCGGGCTTCGCCTCCGACGTCGACTGGCGCTACTTCAACGTCGCGCCCGACGATCAGCACCTCGGCGGCTCGTTCGCGGGCGGCGAGCCGATCGCGCTCACGAACCTGCACCCCGAGCGCGCGCGGATCGTCTCGAGCGTGCCGGGCCACCAGCTCCGCTGCCTCGTGAAGCGCGGCGAGGCCACCCAGGACGTCGCGCTCGCCCCGACCACCCTCTGGCTCTTCCCCGGCTCGCTCCGCGGCGCCGTCGTCTACCACGGCTGGGCCGCCATCGAGAGCGACGACGCCGGCGACGTCGACTGCCTGCTCCTCGCCGCCGAGGATCGCCGCAGCCCGCGGCTGACCCGCCACTACATGGCCGAGCTCGAGCGGCGCTCCTCGCGCGAGCGGGCGGCGCTCGCGGTGCTCGACGACACCC
>JAEZBP010000232.1 GCA_023427125.1 Pseudomonadota bacterium
AGCCAACTCAGGGAAAGATCCAGAAGCGCACGAGCACGAAGTGCGAGGCGACCGCCGCGATCACGAGCGCGTGGAAGATCTCGTGGTAGCCGAAGACGCCGGGCGGCGGATCGGGGCGCTTGAGCGCATAGATGACCGCGCCGATCGAGTAGAGCGCGCCGCCGGCGAAGAGCATGGCGAGCCCCGAGGCGCCGAGCGCGTCGAAGACGTCCGGCGTCAGGACCACGCACATCCAGCCGACCACCAGGTAGATCGCCGCGCGCACCCACTTCGGCGCGGTCGTCCAGAGGAGCGTCATCAGGATGCCGATGGACGCGACCGCGTAGATCGCCACGAAGATCCCCTCGAGCCCGCGGCCCTCCACGGCCGCGAAGAGCGGCGCGTAGCTGCCCATGATCAGGACGAAGATCATCGCGTGATCGACGCGCCGGATGCGCGGGTACCACACGGGCGACCAGCGCACGCGGTGATAGAGCGCGCTCGTCGCGAAGAGCCCGGTGACGCTGAGCGCGAACACGAGGGCAGGCAGCGGCAGCGGCGCGCGCTCGATCAGGAGGACCACGAGCACGATCACCGACGCGAAGAACGCCCACACGTGGAGCACACCCCGCAGGCGCGGGCGGCTGTCGAAGTCGAGCGGGTCGGGGGTAGCGGAGTCGGAGTCGCGGGAGGTCAAGCTGGGGATCAGGATCGCACGGCGAGGCCCCGATGGCGATGTCCGAGCGCAAGCGCGCGCCGCCGAGCGAGAGCGGGCCGGCGCGCGCACGAGAGGCGCGCGCCAGCACACTCGCATCAGCCCTTCACGCAGAGCACCTGGCGGAGCGTGTGGACCACGTCCACGAGATCACGCTGCGCCTCCATGACCGCGTCGATGTCCTTGTAGGCCATCGGCGTCTCGTCGATCACGTCGGCGTCCTTGCGACACTCGACCTTCGCGGTCGCGCTCGCGTGATCCTCGAGCGTGAAGCGGCGGCGGGCCTCCGCGCGCGACATGCGACGGCCTGCGCCGTGGCTGCACGAGCAGAAGCTCTCCGGGTTGCCCTTGCCGCGCACGATGTAGCTCTTCGTGCCCATCGAGCCCGGGATGATGCCGAGCTGGCCCGCGCGCGCGCTCACCGCGCCCTTGCGGGTTACCCACACGTTCTTCCCGAAGTGGTGCTCCTTCGAGACGTAGTTGTGGTGGCAGCTCACCGCGTCGACCGACGCGTCGAACGCCGGCAGGTCCGGCGACGCGAGCAGCGCGCGCACGACGCTCTCCATCATCAGCTCGCGGTTCAGCGCCGCGAAGTCCTGCGCCCAGCGCAGCGCCTCGACGTAGTCGCCGAAGTACGCGCTGCCCTCCGCGAGGTACGCGAGATCCGCGTCCGGGAGCGAGATGTACCAGCGGCGCATCTCCTCCTTCGCGAGGGTGATGAAGTAGCTGCCGATGCGGTTGCCGACGCCGCGCGAGCCGCTGTGCAGCATGATCCACACGCGCTCCTCCTCGTCGAGGCAGAGCTCGATGAAGTGGTTGCCGGTGCCGAGCGTGCCGAGGTGGCGCTCGACGGTGCCGCGCGCGATCTTCGGGTGCTTGGCGGTGATGGCGCCGAAGCGCTCGGAGAGCGGCACGAACGCGCTCGCGTGCTCGCTCGGCAGCTCACCCCACGCGCCGCGATCGTTCCGGCCGCCGTTGTCGGTGCGGCCGTGCGGGACCGACGCCTCGATCGCGCTGCGCAGAGACGCCAGCGAGTCGGGCAGATCACGCGCCGAGAGCGACGTGCGGGCCGCGCTCATGCCGCAGCCGATGTCGACGCCGACGGCCGCCGGCACGATCGCGCGCTCGGTCGGGATGACGCTGCCGACCGTCGCGCCCATGCCGAGGTGGACGTCCGGCATGACCGCGACGTGGTGGTGGATGAAGGGGAGGCTCGCGATGTTTCGGAGCTGCGCGCGCGCCTGCTCCTCGAGCGGCACACCGCGCACCCACGCCTTGATCGGCGCGCCGTGCTCGTCCTTCATCACCTCGTAGCTGCGCTCGTCCATGATGCTCACCTCTCTGAGCGCCTCTCCTTGCGAGGGCCGTGCCGCTCGCAGCGCGCGCTCGTCGGCACGGCGTGCTGCGCCAAAGGGATAAGTCGGCTGGACGGCGGGATAGCCGTCCTCCATCGCGCGCGTGCTGCTGCGGGCGAACATCGCCAGCTCATGGCCGGTGAGGGCGCAGGCGGGGCGTCGGCCCGACCGACCTGTCAGGCGCCCGTGTGCGACGAGCCGATCCTGCGGCGACGACCCGCTGGCGACGTCGATCAAATCAGAGGCAGAGGCCCATGCTCGCCGCCGAGGCGGTGCACACGATGGAGAGCCGCGCGCGACAGGTGACTCCGCTGCACGCCCCCTCCTCGGCCTCGATCGGCGGCGGCCACGACGGAAGATACACGTCGCCTTCGCCGATCGGGTTGCCGCTGCGGTAGGCCGTCCCGCGCAGCAGGGGGCCCGCGGTCCGCATCATCGGGTCGTCGCTCCAGACCTGCAGCTCGTAGAACCTCATCGTGCCATCCGGCGAGGGCGTGAGGTGATCGCGCACGTGAGCGCCCGTGATGTCGAAGAGGAGGCTGCTGTCGGGCTCTTGCCGCAAGGTGATCGCGCCGCCCTCGAACGTGCTGCCCGCCACGTCGGCGAAGCGAGTCGCGTCCGGCGGGTTGAAGCGAACGCGGAGGCTCTCGAGGGCCGCCACGTCGATCGAGACGAAGGCGACCTCGATGGTGAAGCCCTCGGGCGGGTCGGGGGGAGGCTCGCCGCAGCCGGCGAGGAGCGAGAGGACCGTGGCGAGCAAAGTGAGGCGCGTCGTCATCAGAAGCCTCCCATCAGGGGCGGGAGCATGATCCCGGTGGGATCGGGCTGCGTGGGCGCCTGGTTGCTGTCGGCGACGGCGACCCCGACCCCGATCAGGATGCCGATCAAGACTGCGGCGCCGGCGCCGATCGCGGTCCAGAACCACCACTCGCCCAGGAGATCGCCGCCGGCCGGCTCGGGCGCGCCGCTGAGCGGATCGACCGCGCCTCCACCGCGCGACGCGATCGCCTCGAGCGTCACGTCGACCCGGGCCTGCTCGCCGGGCTCGATCGCCTCCTGGCGGCGCGTGCTCAGGTAGCCCGGCGCCAGCACCACGATCTCGTGGTTGCCCACGGTGACCTCGACCGGCGCGACCGGCGAGGTGCCGATCTCCTGCCCGTCGATCCGCACCTGCGCGCCGTCGACGTTGACCGTCACGAGGAGCGTGGCCGGCGGCGGCGGCGGTGAGGGCATCGCGGCGCGCAGCGGCTCGACCAGCGCGGCGCTCGCCTCCGGGATGAGGGCCGGAT
>JAEZBP010000241.1 GCA_023427125.1 Pseudomonadota bacterium
TCTAATTCGTCGGCACCGTCATATGTGTATAAGAGTCAGGGGCGGCGCGGCCGCCGGCGCGCTTCGACTACGCCTTCGGCGATGACTCGCTCAGCACGAACGGTCGTGGGGTGGTGCCGAATCGCGCTCGGTCATTCAACGGGTCAGGTTGCTCGCGAGCGCGGGGTCGCCGACGTGGTTAGAGGCCGACCTGCGCGCGGAACGCGGGGCCGTTCGCGTAGACGCGGAAGGCGGCGGTGATGAGGTGGGCGTTCTCGGGGTCGACCACGCCCTGCCAGAGCGCGACCGCGACCTCGACCTCCATGCCGTACACGTGCGTGGACTGGATCATCTGCGCGATCTGCGCGCAGGTGAAGAAGTTGCCCGCGCGGACGTAGCCCGCCGCGGCGCCGGGCTGCTGGGCGTAGACGGGGACCGCCGCGTAGTCGCGGAGGATGCCCGCGAAGCGCGCGTCGCTCATCGCGACTCGGCGAGGCGCCTCGACCACCGCCGGCTCCGCGTCGTACTCGGTGAAGTGGAGGTCGTAGGGCGCCTGCTGGCCCGCTCTGTAGGTGCCGACCCAGACGTAGTAGCTGCCGGCCGGGAACTGCCCCTCGATGCGCGGGTTGAGCCCGCCCGCGCCGTCGTCGTCGCACCACACGTTGCCGTCGCTCGTGACGATCGCGAGCGTGGTGTCGGCCTGGGAGCTGATGGCGATCCGCACCGGCCGCGACCGGTCGACCACCAGGACGTGCGAGGGCTCCTCGCTGAACCAGCCCCGGCAGTAGTCGGGGAAGCGCATCGACGCCGCGTCGTTCGGCCCGCCCGCGATGCCGTCGTGGTTGCCGCCGAAGCGGCGGCCCCGAGCGCGCAAGACGCCGTAGCCGGCGCGGCGCTGCGAGCGCCGATCGAAGGCCAGCTCGCCCACCACCGCGCCCTGATTGGGCGCCTGGACGATCACCGGCCGGCGCGCCTCGGCCTCGGCCTGCGCCCGGGCGGTGCGCAGCCGCTCGCGCTCGAGCTCGGCGTTGCGCGCGGCGTGGCGCTCCTGCTGCTCGGCCTGGATCTGGGCCTGCTCGCGCGCGGTCTCTTGCTGCGCGAGGGCGAGCTGGTGCTGGCGCTCGCGCTCCTCTGCCTCCTCGGCCTCGCGCGCCGGCCGGCCCAGCTCCTGATCGATGGTCTGCGAGAGCGCCCGGACGTAGCGCGGGTAGTGAGCGCTGATCATCGTCTGGCCGGTCTCGTCGACCTCGTGGCCCAGCCCGACGCTGTCGAGGTAGGTGATCTGGTACTGGGTGTCGCTGTAGTCGATCTGGATCCGCAGCACCTGCGCGCGGCGCTGGTAGCGCGCGATGATGCGGCCGGGCTCCTCGGACTCCGCGACGAACTGCCGGGCGGTCAGCGCGCGGGCGAGCGCGGCGCGAATGGCGTCCTGCTGCTGCGCCTGGGGCAGGAGCACCGACGCCGAGGGCGTGAGCGGGACGAGCCTCGCGCCGCAACCGACGGCGAGGACCACGAGCAAGAGAGCGACGACGTTTCGAGAGCACCGCATGAGACCGAACCTCCTGTGTCGTCCCGAGGACGCAGGCCGGGCGGGCTCGTCGCGATCTTTTTTCGCTCCACCGCGCGGGGCGCTGGCGACCCGAGGAGAGGCCATGGCGAGACGAGCTTGCACAGGGCCGCCTCGTGGTCGCGCTCGTGCCCTGGGAAGCCGAGGGGGGGAGCGCCGGCACGCGGGTTGCCCCGCTCCTTCATCGAGTCATGGCAGAACGAGTCGAGACGCTCGTCGAGCTCTACCTGCGAAGCTGCGAGCGCCACGCAGAGAGGCCGGCCCTCGGCACCAAGCGCGCGGAGGGGTGGGAGTGGACGACCTACCGCGACCTTCGAGCGCAGATCGATCGCCTCCGCGGCGGGCTGGCCGGCGTCGGCGTCGGTGAGGGCGATCGCGTCGCCATCATCTCCGACAACCGCGTCGAGTGGGCGGTCGCCTGCTTCGCCACGCACGGGCTCGGGGGCGTGTTCGTCCCGATGTACGAGGCGCAGCTCCCCGGGGACTGGCGCTTCATCCTCAGCGACGCCGGCGCGAAGGTCGTGATCGCCGCGTCGCGGCCGATCTTCGATCGAGTCCTCGCGATGGACCTGCCGCAGCTCCGCGTGATCGGGGTGGACCTGCCCCACGACGATCCGCGCTCGTGCTCCGCGCTGATGCGCGCCGGCGCGGAGCGCCCGGTCGACGTACGCCCGCCCGCTCCCGACGCCGTCGCGAACCTCGTGTACACGTCGGGCACCACCGGCCGGCCCAAGGGCGTCATCCTGAGTCACGGCAACATCGCCTCGAACATCTTCGCGACCATCGAGGCCTTCCCGCTCGAGCCCGAGGACCGCACGCTCTCGTTCCTCCCCTGGGCGCACTCCTACGGGCAGGCCGAGCTCTACTACGTGCTCGGCCAGGGAGCGTCCACGGCGCTCAACGACGCCATCCCTCACCTCCTCGAGAACCTCGCCGAGGTTCGTCCGACGATGCTCGTGGCGGTCCCACGCATCTTCAACCGGATCTACGAGGCGGTGAGCCAGCAGATGGCGAGCCGGCCGGCCTTCGTTCGCCGCATGTTCCAGGCCGGCATCCACGATGCGATCCGCCGGTCGCAGGGGGAGCGGCTGAGCGCGTGGGAGAAGCTCCGTCTCGCGCTCGATGACCGGCTGATCTTCAGCCGGATTCAGCAGAAGTTCGGCGGGCGCCTCAAGTTCGTCCTCAGCGCCAGCGCAGCGCTCAGCAAGGAGGTCGCCGAGCTCGTGGACGCCGTGGGGCTCACCGTCTACGAGGGCTACGGCCTCTCGGAGACGAGCCCGGTCGTCTCCGCGAACACGAGGGAGAACCGTAAGCTCGGGAGCGTGGGGAAGGTGATCCCGGGCGTGCGCGTGGAGATCGACGCGAGCGCGTCGGACGTCCCCGGGCGAGGCGAGATCCTCGTCTACGGGCCGAACGTGATGCGCGGATACCACAACCTCCCCGAACAGAGCGCGGAGGTGCTCACGCCGGACGGTGGTCTGCGCACCGGCGACCTGGGCTATCTGGACGACGAGGGGTTCCTCTTCATCACCGGCCGCATCAAGGAGCAATACAAGCTCGAGAACGGCAAGTACGTGATGCCCGCGCCGATCGAGGAGCATCTCAAGCTCTCTCCGTACATCGCCAACATCATGCTCTATGGCGCGAATCGGCCCTACAACGTGGCGCTGGTCGTGCCCGACGAGGCCGCGGTGAGGAGCTGGGCCGAGGAGAACGACATCCACCTCGGCGAGCTCGCGAGCGATCCGCGCGTGACGGAGCTGATCCTGGGCGAGCTGCGGGCGCGATCGGGTGAGCTCAAGAGCTACGAAGAGCCGAGAAAGATCCTCCTCCTCAGCGAGGACTTCACGACCGAGAACGACCTCATGACGCCGACCATGAAGGTCAAGCGACGCAACATCGAGCGCCGGTTCGGACCGCAGCTCGACGCGCTCTACGGTGAGCCGGCGCGGCCGGCGCCGCAGGTCGCGCGCGCCCCTCCGCCCTGAGCGATCGCGCGCTGCATGCAGCTGCCGAGACAGGGGCTAGCTCGGGGACATGGCGGGCAGCGAGATACGAAGCACGCTCGGGGCCGAGCACAGGCGCATGGAGGCCGCGATGGTCGAGCTCACCGACTCCGTCGAGGGCGCCGACCCTCCCGCGCTGAAGGCGGACTGGGAGCGCTTCGAGCGCACGCTGCGCGCGCACCTCGAGCTCGAGGAGCGCGAGATCGTGCCCGCGGTGGAGCGCGTCGACCCGAAGGCGGCCGCGCGGGTGCGCGAGGACCACGCGGAGATTCGGGCCTCGCTCGACGAGCTGGGCGTCGAGGTCGAGCTGCACACGCTCCGCAAGGAGACCGTCGACCGCTTCCTCACCCGGCTGCGCGACCATGCCGCGCGCGAGGACGCGACGCTCTACCGCATCGCCGACGAGGTGCTCGCGCCGAGCGCCGTGAGCCAGGTGCTCGCGCACATCTAATACATCGGCGCGATGATGCCGAGGGCGCCGGCGACGTCGGGGCTCGTCACGATGAGATCGAGCTCGCCGGTCGCGGTCGCGTCGTTGGCCACCGCGGCGCCGGTGCGGGTGATGCCGCTGTCCCAGCCGGCCGGGCTGGCCACCGTGAGCACGC
>JAEZBP010000248.1 GCA_023427125.1 Pseudomonadota bacterium
GCCGTCACCGGTGCGCCTGCACTCGAGCCCCGGCGCGCACGCGTCGTGGCCGCCGCAGAGAGAGGTGCAGGCGCCCGCCTCGCCAGAGATCGCGCAGAGGCCGCTCGCGCAGTCCTCGTTGCCTGCGCACTCCTCGCCTTCGAGCGCGAGCGCCGGCGCGCAGACCATCGTCCCGCCTCCGGCGGCGGCGCACTCGAAGCCCCGCGGGCAGTCCTCCGCCGAGGTGCACTGAACGGTGCACCACTGGCGATCGCCCTGGGTCGCACAGACCGCCTCGGGGCAGTCCGCCTGCTCGAGACAGATGCCTCCCACGCCCTGTCGGCGGTCGCGCACGCAGAGGGCCGCCCGGCACTCGAAGCCGTCTCCGCACGGGCTCTCCGCCGAGCAGCTCGACGCGCACTCCGAGACGCCCCCGCTCTCGTTGCAGGCCATGTCGCCGCGGCACTCCTCGTCCCGCTCGCACGGCTCGCCGAGCCCCCGCTCACCACGCAGGATCTCGCGCGCCACGCACCCTCCGCAGCGGCCGGGCGGGGCGGCGCACACCTCCCCCGCGAGGCAGAGGCCGGCGTCGCCGCGGCACGGGTCGAGGCAGCGCCGCGTTCCGTCGCCGGGATCGATGCAGAAGAGCGACGCGCAGTCGGTGTTCGAGGCGCACTCGGCGCCGTGGGCCATCGCCCCCTCGGCGCCCGGCACGCAGTGCCCCTCGCAGCCGCTCGCCGCGCAGTAGAACCCGGGCCCGCAGCCCTCGCCGGGCCGCAGCGGATCGCAGCCCGTCGTGCAGAGGCGGCCGGCCGCCGTGTCCTCGCAGACCCCGCCGAAGCACTCTGCGCCGCTCGTGCACGCCTCGCCGAGCCCGAGGCAGCCCTCGTCGACCAGCTCGTCGCAGTCGTCGTCCTCGCCGTTGCAGACCTCCTCACCGTCGGGCACGCAGGTGCCCGTCTCCTCGAGCGCCGCGGCGATGAATTCCAGGTGGCGGTAGATCTCGTTGTACGCGCCGGGCGCGGTCCCGCAGCGCGGCTCGGTCATGCCGTCGGGGCTGTAGATGAACGACGCGACGCCGTAGATGAGCCCGTCGGGGCCGATCAGAGGGCCGCCCGAGTCGCCCGAGCAGACCGCGGGCTCGACGAGGATGAAGCCCCCCTGAAGCCCCTCGACGATCGTCGTCGTCGTGTACTTCGTGCCCGATCCGCCGGCGGGCGTCTCGCCATAGCCGACCGCCGTCACCGAAGCGCCCCAGAGCCGGCTCGGGCTCTCTCGTGCGATCTCCATCGGCGTCTCTCGGGCCGGCGCGGAGAGGATCAAGAGGGCCAGGTCCTCGCCGCTGCCGAAGCCCCCGCTCGGCAGCTGGCGCACCTCGCGGACGCGATACTCGGCGGTGAACGAGCGCCGCGAGCCGCCGACGTAGATGCGGAAGTAGCTCGCCGGCGCGCCGTCGACGCAGTGGTTGGCCGTCAGCACCACCCGCGGCGAGATGATGGTGCCGGTGCACGCAGAGCCATCGAGCCGGTACATGAACACGATCGCCGGGCGACCGGGCTCGAGCGTGCCGTTGACGATGGCGGCCTCACCCGCGCCGACGTCCGCGACGCACCCCGAGAGCGCGATCGCGGCGGCGGCCCAGGCGAGCCTCACGCTCGCCTCCGTCGGGCGAGCCAGGCGAGCGCCAGACCCGCCAGACAGAGCCACGCCGCGTGAGAGCGCGCCTCCGGCGCCACCGCGCAGCCGCCCGCCACCGGCGGCTCGGACGGGGCAGCGCAGACCGCGTCGCCGCTGTCACCGACTCGCTGGCACTCGAGCCCGACCGCGCACGGGGCGTCCGGACCGCAGCTCCGCGTGCAGATCCCGTCGTCCGAGCACACGCCGCTGATGCACTCGGCGTCACCCGCGCACGCGTCACCGACGAGGCCGCGGTCGGGCGCACACACCGACGTGCCGCCGGCCGCGATGCAGCTGAAGCCTTCGGGGCAGGGATCGTCGTCGCTGCACTGCCGCGTGCACCACGCCTGATCGAGGCGCATCGCGCAGAATGTGAGCGACGCGCAGTCGCCGTTGCCGAGGCAAGGATCGCCGATGTCGCCGCGGGGGCCTGCCGCACAGCGGCTCATCGACACGTCGCTGCTCGCGCGGCAGTGGTAGCCGGTGCCGCAGTCGGCGTCGGCCTCGCACGTGCGGCTGCAGTAGCTCCGGCCGCCATCCTCGTAGCAGATCGACGAGCGGCACTCGTCGGCCTCTTCGCAGGACTCACCGAGCCCGCGCACGTCGGCGAGGATCGCCTCGGCGACGCACGCTCCGCACGCGCCGGGCAGCGCCGCGCACGCCTCGCCCGCCAAGCACATCCCCGCGTCGCCGCGGCAGGGCGAGAGGCAGCGCCTTCGCCCGTCGCCGGGATCGGCGCAGAAGAGCGAGGCGCACTCGTCGTCGCGCGTGCAGTCGGCGTCGTTGCCGAGGGTCCCCGGCATGCCGCCGGGGAGCGGGACGCAGAAGCCCTCGCAGCCGCTCGAGCGCGCGCAGTACGAGCCCGCCTCGCACCCGAACTCGGGGCGCAGCGGATCGCAGGGCGCGGTGCAGAGGCGGCCCCCGGGGGTGTCGCGGCAGGTGGTCCCGACGCACTCGTCGTCGTTGGCGCAGGCGCCGCCGATCGGAGTGCAGGTCTCGTCGACCATGTCGTCGCAGTCGTTGTCGGCGCCGTCGCAGCGCTCCTCGCCGTCGTTGAGGCAGCTCCCCGCCTCGAGCAGCGCCCCGTCGATGAGGTCGAGGTAGTTGAAGATGGCGTTGTACGCGCCGTAGCCGCTGCCGCAGCTCCCCGCGCCGAACGACACGACGCCCGCGATCTGGCCGTCGGAGGTGATGGCCGGCCCGCCGGAGTCGCCCTGGCACGTGATGGGCCCGACGTAGATCAGGTCGCCGCTCACGCCGTTCACCCGGCCGGTCGTCGTGTACTTCACGCCGACCTGTCCGTCGGGCGTCTGCCCGAAGCCGACCGCGGTGATGGTCTGGCCGCTGAGGCCGCTCGGCGACTCGCGCCGGATCGGCAGCGGCTCGAGCCCGGGGACTCCGGTCTGGAGCACCATCACCGCCACGTCCTCACCCACGAGCCCGCTGCCGATGCCACCACGCGAGTCCGTCGTGTAGACCCCGGGCGTCGTCGAGATCGACTGGACCCGCAGCGAGGAGCTGATCCTCCGCACGTTGTCTCCCACGCCCACGACCATGGATGAGGGGCTCACCGGGCCTTCCTCGAAGGCCTCTTGCACGCAGTGCTTCGCGGTGAGCACCACGCGCTCGGCGATCAGCGCGCCGGTGCACAGCCCGCCGCTGCGATAGTTCTGGAGGACGACGACCGCCGGATCGCCGCCCAGCTCGCCGTTGACGATCGGCGCGCTCGTGGACGAGGCGCTCTCGACGTCTGCTGCGCAGCCCGCAAAGAGAACGGCGATGAGGACACGCGCGGTCTTCCAAGTCATGCCAAGCCTCCGAAGCGCTAACACGAACGCCACGCATGCGAGACGGGACGAGCCCGCCCACAGTTCCGTGATCGACGAGTCGACTGCGGACCGGCGAGGCGGCGGGAACGTAGCAAGGCGCCGGCGCGCTGTGCAATCCACGCACAGCTCGTGGCGCTGCGTCTCGGTGGAAATTCCAC
>JAEZBP010000312.1 GCA_023427125.1 Pseudomonadota bacterium
CCCATGCGGTGTGAAGAATCCCCCAACCGCGGAAGACGTGTGGCGGCCGGCGCGCCACACGGGCGCCGCGCGGCGCGTCGGGTGCGACGCTCGCACGAGCCCGCGTCGCGGCACGTCGGTTGCGCTCGCCGGGCCGCGATGGTGGAGATCGAGTGGGATGGAGTCGATCTCGCGAGCGACGTGCGCCGGCTGGTGCTCGATCGGCTGCGCGGGCTCGCGGTGCTCGTGGACCCCGACGGCCGGGCGCGCGTGCGGGTGGAGATCGGACGCGAGCGCGCCGGCTACACCGTCGTGGTCGCGGGCGGGGACGACCTCGAGGGGATGGGCGCCGAGGTGCGCGACCGCGACCTCATGGGGGCGGTGCAGCACGCCATCGAGCTGACGCTCGCCCGCTGGCGGGCCCAGCGCGCAGCATAGTCAACCTTCTTCGGTGAGGGCCTCGCGCAGCTTCTCGAGCGCGATCGCCTCGAGCTGCCGGATGCGCTCGCGGCTCAGGCCGAGCTCCTCGCCGATCTCGCGGAGGGTCACCTCCTCGCCGCTACCCCCGAGGCCGAAGCGCCGGCGGACGATGTGCTGCTCGCGCGGCGTGAGCCGGTCGAGCACCCGCACCGCCGCCAGCTGCCGTTGCTTGGCCGCGACGTCCTCGTCCACCATCGTCGCGTCCGCGTCCGAGAGCACCTCGTCCCAGGGACGATCGCCCTCCTCGCTGACGAACGCGTGCAGCGGGATGGAGCGCGGCACTGCCTCGAGCGCACGGCGCGCCTGGGCCTGAGTCATGCCGAGCTCCTCCGCCACCTCGTCGGTGTCGGCAGCGCGCCCGAGGGTCTGCGCCAGCGAGCGCGCCGCTCGGCTCGCGCGGCGTCGCTTGTCGACGAGCCCAAAAGGCATGCGCACCGTCTCGCGCTGACGCGTCGCCTCCCGCGCCACGGCCTGGCGGATCCACCACGCGGCGTAGGTCGAGAAGCGCGTGCCGACGCGATAGTCGAACTTGTCGATCGCGCGCATCAGGCCGAGGTTGCCCTCCTGCACGAGGTCGGGGAACGGCACGCCCGAGCGCCGGTAGCTCTTGGCGAGCATCACCACGAGCCGGAGGTTCACCTCCGCGAGGCGATTGCGGCGCGCGTCGAGCCGGTGGCGCTCCGAGGCCAGGTCCTTGGCCAGCCGCGCGAGCACCGCGCGCTGTCGCCCGAGCACGCTCACCGCCTCGCGCATGCGATCGAGCGTCAGCTCGTCGCGCCGCCGCCCGCTGCGCTCGAAGGGCGTCAGGAGCGCCGAGACGCGCGCGATGACCTCCTGGATGCGCTCGCGGTGCAGGCCGAGCCCTCGCACCGCCCGCGCACGATCGCGCCACGCCTTCTCGCGCGCCACGCGACGCTGCGCCGCGGTCCCCTTGGGGTGCGTGCGCAGGTGCTCGCACCGATGCTCGGCGCGCCGCGCCCGCGCGAGCTGCTCGGCGAGCTTGATGCGGCCGCCGCCGCCCTCGAACTCCCCGAGCTGCGTCAGCTCGAGCAAGCTCAGCTCGCCCGACTCGAAGCGCTCGGTCCACTGATCGATCTCGGGCATCGCGACGCCGTGATCGAGGATCAGATCGAGGCACGCCCGCTCCGACGCCTCGATGGCCTGCGCCGCTTCCACCTCGCCCTCGCGATCGAGCGGCTGCGGCAGCTCTCGGAGCCCGGCCAGGTAGAGGTCGAAGACATCGGTTCCGCGCGACGTCATCGAGACCTTTGCTTTGTTCGCCATGGCAACGTGTCCGGGGCCGGCACCGCGAAGGGGCGGCCCATGAAGGGGAGATAAGCTCGAAGAGGAGAAGCCGGAGAGGCCGCGGCGCCACGGTGCGCTCGTCGAGGAGGATCGAGCGGCGCGCTGCGTGTTGCCCTCGGCACCTCAACCTGTGTCCCGATATCGGGATGGCAACCGGGGCGATCGCGTCGCGCTCGTGACCGGAGGGGGAGGGAGTAGCTCCGGGATCGGGAGACGACGATGACCCCGACCGACCCCTTCGACACCACCGTGCACAAGACCAACGCGTGGCTCGGCGACATCATGCGGCGCCTGGGCTGGGACGATCGGCACCGCGCCTGGGCGGTGCTCCGCGCGGTGCTCCACGTGCTGCGCGATCGCCTCAGCGTCTCGGAGGCGGCGGCGCTCGGCGCACAGCTGCCGCTCTTGGTGCGCGGCGCGTACTACGAGGGCTGGCATCCGGCGGGCAAGCCGGAGCGGATCCGCAAGAAGGAGGACTTCCTCGAGCGGGTCCAGCAGGAGCTGCGCCGCTATCAAGACATCGACGTCGAGGAGGCGACCAACGCGGTCCTCGACGTGATCGGCGAGCACATCTCACCGGGCGAAGCCGGCCACCTCGCGAAGGTCCTGCCTCGCGAGATCAGCCAGCTCTGGGCCGGGTGAGGACGGCGACTCAGAAGCTCGGCGAGCCGGTCGACGCGTGGTCGGCGCCGAAGAGCTCGACGAGGCTGGCGCCGCTCCCGCTCGCGCGGACCTCGCCGACCGACTCGACCCGGGGGCGCGCGTCGCCGCGGCCCACGCGGACGACGAGGGTGATCGCCGAGGCGGCGAGCCGTGAGAGCGCCTCCGGGGAGCCGCCGCCGATGCGCGCCAAGGTCGTGAGGTGATCGAGCGCGTCGGGGCCGCTCTTGCTGTGCACGCCGACGACCGAGCCGCTGCGCGAGGCCGCGGTCACGAGGGCCGCGAGCGCCTCACCGCCGCGCACTCCGTCGATCACCACGCGGTCGGCGCGCATCCGCCCGCCCTGGTGGATGACCGACTCGAACGTGCTCCCGGAGGGGCAGGTCAGCCTGACCGCGCTCTCTGACGCGAGGTCGAGATCGGGCACGACCTCGATCGCGACGAGCCGCTCGTCCGGGCCGCTGAGGTTCGCGACCGCGCTCACGAGCTGAGAGACGCCCGCGTCGCTGGTCCCCACGATCGCCACGCCCTTGCGGCCGCGGACCGCGCGGCGGAGCAGCTCGAGGATGTCGTTCGAGAGCATCCCGCGCGCGACGAGCTGCTCGCCGGTGATCCCGGAGCGCTTCGTGCGGCGCAGCTCGATGACCGGTCCGCCGATCGCCACCGGCGGGAGGGTCGCCGTGAAGTGCACGCCGTCGGGCAGGGTGCCCTCGTGGCTCGCCTTGCTCCGATCGAAGAAGCCGCCGGCCATCGAGACCATGCGGCCGACGATCACGGTGAGCGCCTCGACCGAAGAGAAGCAGCCGTCGTGGGGAGTGAGGCCCTGCCCGCGGTCCACGAGGATGCCGTCGACGCCCTGCACGACCGCCTCGCGCACCGAGAGATCGGACACGATGGAGCCGAGCGCGCCGAGCCCGACCAGCTCCTCGAGCGCCGCGGTCGCGACCTTGTCGCGCTCGAAGCTCATGCCGCTGCCGGCGACATCGTCGACGGCGGCCTCGACCGCGCGCCGCGCGTTGCCTCGCCGCGGATCCTTGTCGCCGACGGGCGCGCCCACCTCGTAGGGGTTGAACGAGCCCGCCGCCTGCGAGACCACCGCGGAGAGCGCGGCCTGCGCGCCCTTCGGCATCGGCGCCGCGCGAGGCGAGGAGATCGGCGCGGCTGGGGTC
>JAEZBP010000387.1 GCA_023427125.1 Pseudomonadota bacterium
CTCGAGAGCCGCGCGACCGCCGCGTCCGCGATCGCGCGCGCCAGCTCCACCGCGCCTCGGAACGCCTTGCCCGCGTCCTTGCCGAGCACCCGCTTCTTCACGAAGTGCTTCTTGAACTGGAAGACCGGCTCCTCGGCCAGGAGCGCCTCGCGCGCGCGCTCGAGCTCGAGCTCGAGCCCGAAGAGCCGCCCGAGGAACGCCCCGACGAAGGGCGCGAGCCGCACGAGGAGCGCGCTCACCTCGGAGCGGGCCAGCGCGCCGGGGGCGGCGCGGTGGCGCCGCAAGAGCTCGAGCCCGGTCGCATCCCGCTCAGCCAGCCAGGCCTCGAACGCCAGCGAGAGCCGACTCAGGCCGTCCGCGTCATGGAGATCCGCCCACTCGAAGCCCTCGATGCCCAGCCGAAGCTCGGCCCTGCGACCCGTGATCGGCACGATCTGCCCGAGATGTGCGCTGGCACGATTGATTTCCGTCATTTCACATCGATTGCGTCAAGAATACGTCGCATGGATATGCGCTCAGCCTCCTTCGGGGTCAAGCGGGCTGACATCCGACGGCGGCCTGCTACCGTCGCGGGCGTGACGGACAAGGGCCTCTCGCATCGCGGCCTCTCGTATCGGGACGCCGGCGTGGACATCGACGCGGGCGAGCGCCTGGTCGACCGGATCAAGCCGCTGGCGGCGCGCACCAAGATCCCCGAGGTCCTCGGCGGGGTCGGCGGGTTCGCGGGGCTCTGCCGGGTGCCGAGCGGCATGACCGAGCCCGTCCTCGTCTCCGGCACCGACGGGGTCGGGACCAAGCTGCGCGTCGCGTTCCTGGCCGGACGGCACGACACCATCGGCATCGATCTGGTGGCCATGTGCGTGAACGACGTCCTCACCGTCGGTGCTCGCCCGCTCTTCTTCCTCGACTACTTCGCGACCGGCCGGCTCGATGTAGGCACGGCCGCCGAGGTCATCGCCGGCATCGCGCGAGGCTGCGAGCTGGCCGAGTGCGCGCTCCTCGGCGGCGAGACCGCGGAGATGCCCGGCTCCTACCCCGACGGCGAGTACGACGTCGCGGGCTTCGCGGTCGGCGTGGTCGAGCGCGCGGCGATCCTCGACGGAAGCGCGGTGCGCGAGGGCGACGTCGTGCTCGGCGTGCCCTCGAGCGGCCTCCACTCGAACGGCTTCTCGCTCGCGCGCAAGGCGCTCCTCGAGCGAGGCGGCCTCGCCCTCGATGCGCGGTTGCCGGAGCTCGGCGCGCCGCTCGGCGAGGTGCTCCTGACGCCGACCCGCATCTACACCCGCGCGGCCCGAGCGGCGCTCGGGGCCGGCGGCGTGCGCGCGCTCTGCCACGTCACGGGCGGCGGCCTGCCCGGCAACCTCCCGCGCGTCTTGCCCGAGGGGCTCGGCGCCGAGGTCGACCCGCGCGCGATCCCCCGCCCGCCGATCTTCGACGTCGTAGCGAGGCTCGGCGGGGTCGAAGAGCGCGAGATGCGCCGCGCGTTCAACCTCGGGGTCGGCCTCGTCGCCGTCGTCGATCCGGAGAGCGAGCGAGCCGTCACCGACGCGCTGCGCGGAGCGGGCGAGGCGCCCTTCCCCCTCGGCCGGGTGGTCGCGATGCCGGACGTCGAGGACGAAGCCCGGGTGCGCTACCTGGGCGAGCCGTGAGCCCGCAGAGCTCCTACGACGTCGTCCTCGTCGGGACGCAGCTCGCGCCGCTGCTCGCCGGAGCGCTCCTCGCCAAGCGCGGCTTCCGCGTGCTCCTCGTCGCGCAGGACGAGCAGAAGCCCACCTACTCGCCGGTGCCCGACGTGGTGCTCCCGCGCGAGCCCTTCAACTTCCTCCCCGCGGGCTCGCCGATCGCGCGCCGCGTGCTCACCGAGCTCGCGCTCCACCCGCTCTTCCGGCGCCGCGCCACGCAGATCGATCCGGCCTTCCAGCTCTGCCTCCCGCGCCACCGCTTCGAGCTGGCCCGCGACGAGGCGCTGCTCGAGCGCGAGATCGAGCGCGAGTTCCCCGAGGTGAAGCGGACCGTCGAGGAGCTCTTGCGCACCAGCGAGCGCAACGACGCGCTCCTCGATCGGGTCCTCGAGCGCGAGCTCACCTGGCCGCCGCAGACCTTCTTGGAGCGGCGCGAGCTGGCGCGCGCCATCGCCGACTCGCCCTTCGGCAAGAACGGGACGAGCCTCGATCCCCTCGCGGACTTCCCCGATCCGCACCCGTTTCGGCTCGCGCTCGAGCTGCCCGCGCGCTTCGCGGACAACATGGACCCGGACTACCCGAGCGCCCTCCGGCTGGTGCGCTTCTTCTCGGCGTGGCGCAAGGGCGCGGCGGTGCTCGACGAGGGCTACGCGACCCTGCGCGCGATGCTGCTCGAGAGCATCCGCACCCACAGCGGCGAGGTCCGCGAGCCCGAGAAGGTGGACGCGATCCTGGTGCGCCGCGGCGCCGCGTGCGGCGTGCGCATCGCCGCCTCCGGGGAGGAGATCGGCGCCAGCTGGGTGATCGTCGGCTCGTCGCTCGCGTCGCTGCTCCGACTCTTGCCCGATCGGACGCCCTTCGAGGAGCTCTTCGAGCGCATCGGCGAGCCGGTCGTGCGCTACTACCGCTACACGCTGAACCTGGTCGTCGCCGCGAGCGGCGTGCCCGAGGGGATGAGCCGCGACGTCTTCTTCGTGCGGGATCCGGAGCGGCCCCTCTCGGAGGCCAACGCCCTGCACATCGAGGTCGATCCGAAGGGAGCCGGGGATCGCCGGCGCGTCTGCGTCGAGGCGCTGCTCCCGCGCCGGGGCATCGAGGACATCCCCGAGTACATCGAGGGGGTGCGCGAGCGGATCCTCGCCTCGGTCGGCGACCTCGTGCCCTTCCTCGGCGACCACCTCTTGCTCGCCGACTCGCCCCACGACGGCCGGCCGGTCTTCGACCTCGAGCACCGCGCCCTGCTCGATCCGCCCGAGCCCTGGGCGCGCGGGATCGCCACGATGCGCCGCGTCTACGGCTTCCCGGTCAGCACCGCCCTGGGCGTCTCGGCGCTCCCGGTGCGCGCGCCGATCAAGAAGCTCCTGCTGGCCAACGAGCAGGTCGTCCCCGGCCTCGGCGTCGAGGGGCTCTTCCTCGCCGCCTGGTCGGCCGCGCGGATCGTGTCGAAGGCCGACGGCAAGAAGGACTGGATGCGCCGCGGGCGCTGGGGGAAGCTCGAGCTGTAGCGCGCCGCCCCGCCCGTCGATCGGCGTCATGCGGAGGGCCGACCTCGGGTAGTATGCCGCGCATGGACGACGGATCTGCGCAGCCGCGCTTCACGATCCATCAGCTCCTCAAGGTCATGATCGACCGCGGGGCCTCGGACCTGCACGTCACGACGGGCTCGCCGCCGCAGCTGCGCATCGACGGCTCGCTCGTCCCGCTCAAGACGGCGCCGCTCGATCCGATCGAGACCAAGCAGCTCTGCTACGCGATCCTGAGCGAGGAGCAGACCGTCCGCTTCGAGAAGAACAACGAGCTCGACCTCTCGTTCGGGGTGCGCGGGCTGAGCCGCTTCCGCGCCAACATCTTCATGCAGCGCGGCGCGGTCGCGGGGGCGTTCCGAGCGATCCCCTTCAAGGTCCTGACCTTCGAGGAGCTCGGCCTGCCGGCGATCGTGTCCTCGATCTCGAGCCTGCCTCGGGGCCTGGTGCTGGTGACGGGCCCGACCGGCTCGGGCAAGTCGACGACGCTCGCGGCCATGATCGACAAGATCAACCGCGAGCAGCGCAACCACATCATGACGATCGAGGATCCGATCGAGTACCTGCACCCGAACAAGCTCTGCGTGGTGAACCAGCGCGAGGTCGGATCGGACACGAAGAGCTTCAAGGACGCGCTCAAGTACGTCCTGCGGCAGGACCCCGACGTGGTGCTCGTCGGCGAGATGCGCGACCTCGAGACCATCGAGGCGGCGCTGACGATCAGCGAGACCGGCCACCTCGTCTTCGCGACCCTGCACACGAACGGCGCGATCAACGCCATCAACCGGATCATCGACGTCTTCCCCGCGCACCAGCAGCCGCAGGTGCGCGCCCAGCTCTCGTTCGTGCTGCAGGGCGTCGTCAGCCAGAACCTCCTGCCCCGCGCCGACGGGCCGGGGCGCGCGCTGGCCCTCGAGATCATGATCCCGAACGCCGCCATCCGGAACCTCATCCGCGAGG
>JAEZBP010000402.1 GCA_023427125.1 Pseudomonadota bacterium
GCCGCCGACTACGTGGTCAGCGCCTTTTACACTTGCCCCGAGTCATCCCCAGAGCCCGCGTGCATCGTCGGCGCTTTCGACGGGAGTTACCTGGACGGCGGCTGCGTGGGCGCTCGGCGCGTCTCGCTCCAGAGCAACTGCGATCGCGACGGCGGCGCCATCACCATCCGAATCCGGGCGCCGAGCGGCTCGAGCCTCTGCGATCCCTACCAACTCGATGTCGACGTTCGCTGACTAATGAGCGGTCACGATGCGGCGACAGGGCCGCCGGCAAGAGGGTGAAGCCCGCGCGATCCTCACCATCGATTCGGCCTCCGCGGGTGTAGAGTCGCGCGATGAGCGACTTCACGAATCGACACGTGGTGGTGACCGGGGGATCGGGGGCGCTCGGGGTGGCCGTGGTGCGCGCGCTGCTCGAGCGGGGCGCGACGTGCCACGTGCCGGTCTTCGCGGCGAGGGAGCTCGATCGCTTCCCGTTCCGCGATCACGAGCGGGTGAAGGTGCGCGCCGGGCTCGACATGACGATCGAGGGGACGGTGCAGCGCTTCTACGCCGAGCTGCCCTCGCTCTGGGCGTCGATCCACCTCGCGGGCGGCTTCGCGATGAGGCCGATCACCGAGACGTCGCTCGAGGACTTCCTCTCGCTGATGAACACCAACGCCGTCACCTGCTTCCTCGCCTGCCGGGAGGCGGCGCGGAAGATGGGGCGGGGCGGCGGCCGGATCGTGAACGTGGCGGCCAAGCCGGCCCTGGTCCCGACCGCGGGGATGGCCGCGTACGCCGCCTCGAAGAGCGTGGTCGCCTCGCTCACGCAGTCGCTCGCCGAGGAGCTCGCGCCCGACGGCATCTGGGTCAACGCGATCGCGCCGTCGATCATGGACACCCCTCGCAACCGCGCGGACATGCCGGGCGCCGATCACGCACGCTGGCCGAAGGTCGAGGAGGTCGCGGCCACGATCGTCCATCTCGCCTCGGCGGAGAACACGATCGCCCGCGGCGCGATCGTGCCGGTCTACGGCAGGAGCTGACGCCGCTCAGCGCGGCGCTTCGGGGTCCTCGACGGGCGGAGCCGGCGGCCTCGCGCTGACGAAGAGGTTGATGGCGAGCGCGTGCGTGTAGAGGTCGGCGCCGCCGCGGTCGCGATAGACGAAGAGGTAGCCCGCCTCGAGCCGCGCCCACGGCGGCGCCAACAAGAAGAGGCCGACGAAGAGCCGGTTCTGATCGAAGCCCGCGGCCTGGCCCCAGCCCGTGTCGTTGAGGCCGACGAAGAGCTCGTCCCAGATCGCGACGCCGAGCGGCACCTCGGCGCTCGGCTGCCAGTTCACCCGCACGAACTGCCGCGCCCGCACGCCCACGTCACCGGCTCCCTCGACGAAGCGCTGCTCGAGGCGGGCGCGCGCCTGGAGCGCGAGCCCGAAGTCGAAGCGGTGCTGGGCCTGCGCCTGCTCCCAGATCCGGTGCTCGTGCGAGGCCTCGCCGCCCGCCGCGTCGTCGAAGGTCGGGATCCACGCGTAGCCCGCCCAGAGCGAGAGCCAGTCGACGACCACGACGCCGACGCCGGGCCGCACCAACACCGCGGTGCTCTCGCTGGCGCGCCGCGCATGGACGTCGAGCCAGAAGCTCAGCGCCGGCGGGCGCGGCGCAGCGTCCACGGTCGCGGCGACGGAGGCCCAGCTCTGAAAGTCGTCGGCGTCCTGCGCGGCGACGCTCGCCGGGGCCAGCGTGATCGCGGCGAGGAGCGCCCACCGCCAGGACTCGTACGCAGAGACAGGAGGCTGCACCGACGAGCTGTGACACACCGACACCTCGCGGCAACGGGGACCACGCAAACCCGCTTGCCCTCTCCACGGGGGGGCGTAGCGACGGAGCTGCGATGCGCGACTCGCCTGGGCGCAGGCTTACCCCGTGGAGCGTGATCTACGAGCACTGGGACCCCGCGCAGCAGCCGCTCCGCGAGGCGCTCTGCACGCTCGGCAACGGGTACTTCGCGACCCGCGGCGCCGCCGAGGAGCACGTCGCGTCGGGGCCGCACTACCCCGCGACCTACCTCGCCGGCGGCTACGATCGGCAGCGCTCGCGGGTCGCCGAGCGTTGGATCGAGAACGAGGATCTCGTCTGCTGGCCGAACTGGCTCTTCCTCTCCTTCCGCGTGGAGGGGGGCCGGTGGCTCGATCTGGACGCGCTCGAGATCGTCTCGTTCCGCCAGGTGCTCGACATGCGACGCGGGGTGCTCGAGCGGCGCGTGGTGGTGCGCGAGCAGAGCCGCGAGACGGAGGTCGTCTCGCGGCGCATCGTGTCGATGCAGCGCCCGCACGTGGCGGCGATCGAGCTCTCGATCCGGCCGATCGATCATCGCGCGCGGCTCACCGTGCGCTCGGCGCTCGACGGCAACGTCGTGAACGCCGGCGTCGCGCGCTACCGGGCGCTCGAGGGGCGGCACCTCGCCGTGCTCGACGCCGGCCTGGCCGGCGAGGAGGTCGTGCACCTGAGCGTCGAGACGCTCCAGTCGAAGCTGAGGATGGCCCAGGCCGCGCGCCTGCGCGTCGCGGTCGAGGGAGAGCCCGCGTCGATCGACCGGCGCACGGTCAGCGAGCGCGGCCTGATCGCGCAGGACTTCGACTGCGAGCTCGGCGAGGGCGAGTGCCTGCGCATCGAGAAGGTGGTCGCGATCTACACGGGGCGCGATCGCGCCATCTCGGAGCCCCTCATCGCCGCGTGCCACGAGGCGCAGCGGGCGCCGGGCTTCGAGGCGCTCCTCGCCGAGCACGAGCGGGCGTGGCAGCGGCTCTGGGGTCGCTGCGACATCGAGGTCGAGCCTCGCGGCGAGGACTCCGGCGTGCAGTCGATCCTGCGCCTCCACCTCTTCCACCTCCTCCAGAGCGTGTCGACGCACAGCGTCGAGCTCGACGCCGGCGTGCCCGCGCGCGGCCTCCATGGCGAGGCCTACCGGGGGCACGTCTTCTGGGACGAGCTCTTCATCCTGCCGCTCCTCGATCTGAGCGCGCCCGAGATCACCCGCGCGCTCTTGATGTACCGGCACCGGCGGCTGCCCGAGGCGAGGCGCATGGCGAAGGAGGCGGGCCACCGAGGCGCGATGTTCCCGTGGCAGAGCGGGAGCGACGGCCGCGAGGAGAGCCAGGTCCTCCACCTGAACCCGCGATCGGGCCGCTGGGTCCCCGACGAGACGCACCTCCAGCGCCACGTCAACGCGGCCATCGCCTACAACGTCTGGCAGTACTTCGAGGCCACGAGGGACCTCGAGCACCTCTCGACCTACGGCGCCGAGATCCTGCTCGAGATCGCGCGCTTCTTCTCGAGCCTCGCGACCCTCGACGCGCGGGACGGCCGCTATCACGTCCGGGGCGTCGTGGGGCCGGACGAGTACCACACGCGCGATCCGGGCCGGCCGGGGCCGGGCCTCGACGACAACGCGTACACGAACGTGATGGTCGCGTGGAGCCTGCGCGCCGCCCTGCGTGCGCTCGACGCGGTGGCCGCCGATCGCCGGCGCGAGCTCTGTCACGAGCTCGGGGTGAGCGACGACGAGGTGGCGCGCTGGGGCGAGGTCGCGCGGCGGATGTTCGTGCCCTTCTCGGGCGAGCGGATCATCGAGCAGTTCGCGGGCTACGGCGCGCTCCAGGAGCTCGACTGGGCGGCGTACCGGGAGAAGTACGGCGACATCCAGCGCCTCGACCGCATCCTCGAGGCCGAGGGCGACAGCGCCAACCACTACAAGGCGAGCAAGCAGGCCGACGTCCTGATGCTCTTCTACTTGTTCGGCGCGGACGAGCTCGGCCAGCTCTTCACGATGATGGGCTACCCCTTCGAGCGCGCGATGATCGGGGAGAACATCGACTACTACCTCGCGCGCACGTCCGACGGATCGACGCTGAGCCGGCTGGTCCACGCGTGGGTGCTCGCGCGGGCCGATCGGCCGGGCAGCTACGCGCTCTTCCGGCAGGCGCTCGCGAGCGACATCGACGACGTGCAGGGCGGCACGACGCCCGAGGGCATCCACCTCGGCGCGATGGCCGGCACGGTCGACATGGCCCAGCGCTGCTACACGGGCCTCGAGATGCGCGAGGGCGTGCTCTGGCTCGACCCGCGCCTGCCCGAAGAGCTCCGGTCGGTGAAGCTCCATGTGCGCTACCGCGGGCACTGGCTCGACGTCGCGATCACCCACGCCGCGGTGCGCGTGGTCTTCCACCGTGGGCCCTGCGAGCAGGTCAACGTCGGGGTGCGCGGCCAGGTCCACACGTTCTCGCAGGGCCAGACCCGCGAGATCGCGCTCCGCTGACCGGTGCGGCCGGTCAGCCGCGAGCCGCGCGGCGGGCCCCGAGGCTCGAGCGAGCGGACCGAAGCTCGCTGCCGGCGGAACAGAACGCCGGAGCCGCCCGACAGAATGTCATGGGTGTTGGACAGACTGTCAGAACGGCTCGACCGAAGAACCCCGCGCCGCGCGCAGAAAACTCTGCGCGGCGCTCAGAAAACTCTGCGCGGCGCACAGAAGACCCTGCGCGGCTCGCCGACGACGCCGCCTGCGTCCCCGAAAACCCCGCGCAAATCGCAGAAAACCCCGCGCGGCGCGCAGAAAACCCTGCACGGCGGCGGGGCCGGCGCTCAGACGTATCACCAACGAATCAAGCGAGGCCGCCGGACGGCGTCCGGCCGATCGTCAGACGTCGAGCTCTTCGGCGGCGGCGCGGGGGGCGTGCTGCATGATGAGCTCGAAGCGGGGCGCCGGATCCTTGCCCATCAGCTCCTGCACGACCTGATCGGTCTCGAGGTCGCCGTCGATCTTCACGCGCAGCACGCGGCGGAGCTTCGGGTCGAGCGTCGTCGCCTTGAGCTCGTCGGGGTTCATCTCGCCGAGGCCCTTGAAGCGGCTGATCCGCGGCTTCACGTTGCCCGGCAGGCCCGCGATGATGCGCTCGCGATCGGCCTCGTCGAGCGCCCAGTAGGTCTCCTTGCCGGCGTCGATGCGGAAGAGCGGCGGCTGCGCGAGGTAGACGTGCCCGTTGCGGATCAGATCCGGCAGCATCCGATAGAAGAAGGTCAGGAGCAGCGTCGCGATGTGGTGGCCGTCGCTGTCGGCGTCCATCAGGAGGAAGACGCGCCCGTAGCGGAGCTTCGTGGCGTCGAACGACTTCCCCATCCCGCAGCCGAGCGCGCTCACGATGTCGCTCAGCTCCTTGTTGCCGAGGACCTGCGAGGCGCTCGCGCGCTCCGCGTTCAGCACCTTGCCGCGCAGGGGGAGGATCGCCTGCGTCTTCCGATCGCGCGCGCTCTTCGCGATGCCGCCGGCGCTGTCGCCCTCGACCAGGAAGAGCTCGCTCTTGTCCGGATCGGTGCTCGAGCAGTCGGAGAGCTTGCCCGGCAGGTTCAGCCGGTGGCTGATCGCGCTCTTGCGCTTGACCTCCTGGCTCGCCGCGCGGCTCGCCTCCCGCGCGCGCGCCGCCGTCACGATGCGCGCCACGATCGACTCGCCGACCGACGCGTTGTCGAGCAGCCAGTGCTCGAGCGCCGTCCGGACGGCGTGCTCGACCTGCCCCGCCACCTCCGGGTTGTTCAGGCGGTCCTTGGTCTGCCCCTGGAACTGCGGCTCCCTGACGTACACGCTGAGCAGCGCGACCACGCCCTCGCGGATGTCCTCCGCGGTGATCGTCACGCCCTTCGGGTTGATCTTCTTCGCGGCCATGAAGGCGCGCACGGCCTTGTTGAGCGCGGCCTTGAGCCCGCTCTCGTGGGTGCCGCCCGAGCCCGTCGGGATGCCGTTCGCGAAGGTGCGGATCTGCTCCTCGGGCGCCTCGCTCCAGATCAGCGCGAGCTCGAGCCGCGGATCGTCGGCCCTCTCGAAAGTGAAGGCCGGCGAGACGCTCCGCTTGCCTCGCTCGGCGACGACCTTGTTCAGGTAGGCGGCGATGCCGCCCGGGTGGTGGAAGTCCGCCTTCTCCCCGGTCGCCTCGTCCTTGAAGTGAACCTTGAGGCCCTTGTGGAGGTAGCTCTTGGCCTCGAGCCGCTCGCGCACCACGTCCGCGTCGAAGACGACCTTCGGGCCGAAGATCTGCGGGTCGGGGCGGAAGTGGATCGTCGTGCCGCGCTTGCCGCGGGTCGCCCCCTTCTTCAGCTTGCTCGTCGGCGCGCCACGCACGTACGACTGCGTGTAGTGCTCGTTGTCTCGGTAGACGTGGGCGGTCATCGCCTCGCTGAGCGCGTTGACGACCGAGGAGCCGACGCCGTGGAGGCCGCCCGAGACGTTGTAGCTCTTGTTCCCGAACTTCCCGCCGGCGTGCAGGGTCGTGAGGATGACCTCGAGCGCCGGCTTCTTGTACTTCTTCATGAGGCCGACCGGCATGCCGCGGCCGTTGTCGGTCACGGTCGCGCCCTTGTGGTCGGCGTCGAGCGTCACCTCGATCGTCGTGGCGTGCCCGTTGATCGCCTCGTCGACCGAGTTGTCGACGATCTCCCAGAGGAGGTGGTGATAGCCGCTCTTCGCGGTGTCCCCGATGTACATCGCGGGCCGCTTGCGCACCGGCTCGAGGCCCTCGAGGACCTCGATGTCGTCGCTCTCGTACCGATCGCTCATCGCTCAGCCCTGCCCTTCCGGCGCCGAGAGCTCGGGCACCACGAGCTCGGGCGGCACCTCGCGGACGAGCTCGCCGCGCTTGAAGAGCGGCGTGCCCTTGCCGCCGCGGGCGACCACCGTGCGCAGGCCCGTGATGTCGAAGCGCTTGCCCTTCTCGTTCTCGACGACGAGCGCGTCGGTCGAGCTCTCGAGCACCCGCGCGCCGATCACCTGATCGCCCTTGCCGAGCTTGATGAGCTTCACGCCCTTGCCCGGCCCGCCGAGCACCGGGACCTCCTCGTCGGTCGTCAACAGCACGTGCGCCTGCCGGGTCGCCACCGCGATCCGCCGCTCGCCGTCCGAGAGATCGACCGCGAGCACCTCGTCGCCCGCGTCGGTGCGCATGTAGCGCCGGCCGCTCCGCGTGCTCGGATCGCGGTGCTGGCGCAGCGAGAAGCGCGTCACCATCCCGCCCTTGGTGATCGCGATGGCGAAGGGCTCCTCGGGCTCGGCGGCGCCCTCGGTGACCTCGGGCACCTCGAGCAGGCGCGGATCGAAGCCCATCATCTTCACGATGCGCTCGCCGTCGCCGAGCTTGAACATCGTCTGGATCGGGTTGCCGTAGCCGGTCGTCGCCGGGACGTCGACGATGCGGCAGACGTAGCAGCTGCCGTGGTTGCTGAAGAACGCGACCGACGCGCGGGTGGAGCCGGCCGTCACGTCCTGGATCGCGTCGCCCTCGCGGACGCGGGTCGCCGCGACGTCCGTCACCCTCCCCTGCCGCTTCACCCAGCCCTGCTGGCTGAGCAGGACGACCTGATCCTCCTCGACGATGAACGCCTCGGCGTCGTACTCGGGCTCGCTCGAGGCGCCGCCGATCTTGGTGCGGCGCCGATCGTGGAAGTCGGTCGCGAGCTCGAGCAGCTCGGCGCGGATGAGCTTCCAGCGCGCGGGCTTGCTCTTGAGGAGCTGGCCGAGGCGCGCGGCCTCCTTCCTCTTCTCGTCGAGCTCCTTCGTGATGATCAGGATCTCGAGCTTCGCGAGGCGGTAGAGCCGGAGCTCGAGGATCGCGTCGACCTGCTCCTCGCTCAGCTCGAAGCGCGCGATGAGCTTCGCCGCCGCGTCCTGCTTGCCCTCCGAGCGGCGGATGATGCGGATGGTCTCGTCGAGCGCGTCGAAGACCTTCACGAAGCCTTCGAGGATGTGGATGCGCTTCTCGAGCTGCGCGAGCTCGAAGGACAGGCGACGGGTGACGACCTCCATGCGGAAGTCGAGGAAGTGCCGGAGCAGCTCGGCGAGGCCGACCCGCGCCGGCGCGCTGACCTCCTCGACGTCGGTCGGCACGAGGCAGGTGAGGTTCACCTGCACGTTCGTCTGCAGCGGCGTGTGCTTGTAGAGGTACGCCATCACGAGCTGCGGGTCGGCGCCCTTCTTGTGCTCGAGCACGATGCGGCACTCGTCGGTGCTCTCGTCGCGCACGTCGAGGAGATGCGGCAGCCGCTTCTTGATGATGACCTCGGCCACCTTCTCGACGACGGTCGCGCGCACGACCGCGTAGGGGATCGAGGTGACGATGATCTTCGGGTTGCCCTTGCCGGTCTCCTTCTCGACCTTCCACTCGCCGCGCAGGCGCAGCGATCCCTGGCCGGTCTCGTAGACCTCGGCGATCTCCTTCTTGCTGCTGACGAGCTGGCCGCCGGTCGGGAAGTCCGGGCCCTTCACGTGCTTCATCAGCTTCGCGGCCGGCAGCTCCGGCTCGTCGATCAGCGCGACGCAGGCCTCGATGACCTCGCCGAAGTTGTGCGGCGGGATCGAGGTGGCCATGCCGACCGCGATGCCCTGGCTGCCGTTCACGAGGAGGTTCGGGAAGCGGGCCGGCAGCACCACCGGCTCGACGTTCTGCCCGTCGTAGTTCGGCCGGAACGCGACGGTGCCCTGGCCGAGCTCGCGCAGGAGCTCCATCGCGATCGGGGCGAGCTTGCACTCCGTGTAGCGCATCGCCGCCGGCGCGTCGCCGTCGGGCGAGCCGAAGTTGCCGTGGCCGTCGACCAGCGGCGCGCGCATCGTGAAGCTCTGCGCCATGCGCGCGAGCGCGTCGTAGATCGACTGATCGCCGTGCGGGTGGTACTTGCCCATCACCTCGCCGACGACGCGGGCGCTCTTCACGTGGCGCCCCTCGGGCCGCAGCGAGAGCTCGCGCAGCATCGAGTAGAGGATGCGCCGCTGCACCGGCTTCAGGCCGTCGCGCACATCGGGGAGCGCGCGCGAGGTGATGACGCTCAGCGCGTAGCTCAGGTAACGCTTCTGGGTCTCCTCCGCGAGGGAGGCGTCCTCCTGGAACATCGGCGGTAGCCCTCCGGAATGGCCGCTGTCAGTGCGGCCGGAATCATGGGGCGGGTCGCCGCCGCTCGCGCCGCTCGTCACGGTCGCGAAGAGGTCGAGCTGCGAGACTCCCGGTGTGGTCTTGGCTCCCCGGCGTGTCCCCACGGCTCTCGGCTCCGCCCCTCGAGCGAGCGCAGATCAACTGGATCTGTGTTCAGCCCGTGGGATCCGACGGCTCTTAGCAGGCCGACGCCGGCCGGCGCAAGATTTTGGTCGCCTAAATGGCGCCGCGGGGACGCTGCTCGAGCAGGCCGAGGAGGCGGAAAGCCCGGGCGTTCTCGGGATCGAGGACCCGCACCTGCTCGAGCGCCTGGCGCATTCCCTCGACGTTGCGGCGCTCGAAGAGCCCTCCGGCGAGCGCGAAGAGGGTCTCGAGGGCGGCCTCCCGGTCGGCGTGCTCGACGTGGAATTCGGCGATGCGGCGGAGCAGGAGCAGATCTTCCGGGTAGGTGCGGCGCAGCTGCTCGAGCCGCTCGCGCACCTGGCCCGCGTGGCCGTAGCGGACGAGGACGGCCATGTCGGAGAGGATCGAGTCGAGCTCGCGGGGCGGCATCTGCCCGTCCTCGCCGCCCTCGCGGAGATCGACCGGCGCCTCGCGGCGCGCGCTCGCGCCGACGTCGGGCACGACGCGCGCCGCCTCGACGCGCTGCGTGTGCTGCCCGCGCGGGGTGACCACGCTCTCCCACTGCGCCGGCGCCTCGGGCCGCTTCACGCGGGTGAGCAGGACCACGCGCTGGCCGGAGTCGGTGAGCGCGCCGCCCTTGCGTAGGACGGTGGCGTCCTCGTCGTCGCTCTCGCCGTCGCACTCGTCTGCGGCACGGGCCGCGTGAACCGCGTCGGGGTTGGCCACGACCGTCACGATCTCGGGGTTGGCTCGCACGGTCACCGCGTGATCCCACGCCGGCCTCCGCGGCGGCCTCTCCGCCAGCCTCTCGACGACCGTGCGCACCTCGTGGCTCTGCACGATCCCGGTCGGCTCGTCGTCTCGGGGGGCGCGGAGCTCGGCGCTGTTCGCGTTCCTCACGAAGCGGTCGAAGATCTCCTCCGGCTCGAAGACCGGCCTGAAGCGATCGGTTCGATCGTCCGCTGCCATCGTGAGCGCAAAATGCTGGCAGAGCCCCCGAAGCGGCGCAAGAGCGCGTCCTTCGACGCGCCACGTCGCTACTCTACGACGCCTACTTGACCACGATCGTGAAGATGCGGCCCGGCACGTAGATCGTCTTCACGACCGACTTGCCCTCGAGGCTGGCCTTCACGCCCTCGTCGGCGTGTGCCGCCGCCGACACGGTCGCCTCGTCGGCGTCCTTGGCGACGCGCACGCGGCCGCGGACCTTGCCGTTGACCTGCACCGGCACCTCGATGACCTCCTCCTCGCAGAGGGCGGGATCGAACGAGGGCCAGGGCGCCGCCTGGATCGAGGGCGCGTGGCCGATCCGCTCCCAGAGCTCCTCGGCGGCGTGCGGCGCGAACGGATGCAGCAGCAGCAAGAGCGCCTCGACGACCGCGCGCGGCGGCTCGGCGACGCCGTAGAGCTCGTTGTTCAGCACCATCATCGCGCTGATGGCGGTGTTGAAGCGCATCGCGGGGATGTCCTCGGTGACCTTGCGGATCGTGCGGTGCGTGAGCCGCAGGAGCGGGTCGCTCGGGGCCGCCTCGCTCAGCGTGCGGGTCGCGACGTGGAAGACCCGATCGAGGAAGCGGCGCACGCCGTGGATGCTCTCGGTGCTCCAGGGCTTGGTCGCCTCGAGCGGGCCCATGAACATCTCGTAGAGGCGGAGCGAGTCGGCGCCGAACTCCTTCACGATGTCGTCGGGGTTCACGACGTTGCCGCGCGCCTTGCTCATCTTGTGGGCGCGCGCGTCGAGCGCGATCGACGGCTCGTCCTTCAAGACGAGCTTGGTGCCGCGCTTCTCGGCCAGCGCCGCGACCTCGGTCTTCTCGAGGCGCTCCACGCTCAGCTCCTCGCCGGTCTTCTTGTGCAGGTGCTTGGCGCCGGCGTCCTTCACGTCGTCGGCGCTCACGGCCTTGCCCGCCTCGTCGCGGTAGATCGCGTGCTCGATCTCGCCGAGGATCATCCCCTGGTGAACGAGCTTCTGGAAGGGCTCCTTCACCTTCACGACGCCCTCGTCGAAGAGCACCTTGTGCCAGAAGCGCGCGTACAAGAGGTGCAGCACCGCGTGCTCGGCGCCGCCGACGTAGAGGTCGACCGGCAGCCACTTCGCGGCGGCCTCCTGGCTCCACGCCTCCTTCGCGTTCCGCGGATCGGTGAAGCGCAGGTAGTACCAACACGAGCCCGCCCACTGCGGCATCGTGTTCGTCTCGCGCGCGTACCAGCGCCCGTCCTTCTGGAAGAAGCGCCACTCGAGCGCGCGGGCCAGGACGCCCGCCGGATCGTCGCCCGGCTGGTAGTCCTCGAGCTCCGGCAGCTTCAGCGGCAGCTCGGCGTCGTCGACCGCGATCGGCTGGTCGTGCCGGATCGTGAACGCGTCCCCACGTCGCGGATCGCCCTCGGTCTCGACCGGGAAGTAGATCGGGATCGGCTCGCCCCAGTAGCGCTGCCGGCTGAAGACCCAGTCGCGCAGCTTGTACTCGACGCGGCGGCGGCCCTTCCCCTCCGCCTCGAGGTCGGCGGTGATCCGCGCCTTGAACGCGGCGGTCGGCGTGCCGTCGTACTTGCCGGAATTGACCGCGACGCCCGGCTCGGTCATCGCCTCCTTCAGCGGCGCCGCGCTCGGCGCGCCGCTCTCGCTGACGACCTCCACGATCGGGATGCCGAACTTCGTCGCGAACTCGAAGTCCCGCTCGTCGTGGGCGGGCACCGCCATGATCGCGCCGGTGCCGTAGCCCATCAGCACGTAGTCGGCGATCCAGATCGGGACGCGCGCGCCGTTGACGGGGTTGATCGCGTGGCCGCCGGTGAAGACGCCGGTCTTCTCCGGGGTCTGCTGCCGATCGCGATCGCTCCGGTTCTTCGCCTTCTCGACATACGCGGCGACCTCGGCGCGACGCGCGTCGGCCGTCACCTTGGCGACGAGCGGGTGCTCGGGCGCGAGCACCATGAAGGTCGCGCCGAAGAGGGTGTCGGGGCGGGTCGTGAAGATCTCGACGACCTCGTCGTGCCCATCGACGGCGAAGCGGACCTCGGCGCCCTCGGAGCGGCCGATCCACTCCTTCTGCATCGTCATCGTGCTGGACGGCCACTCGAGCCCCTCGAGATCGCCGAGCAGCCGGTCGGCGTACGCGGTGATCTTCAGCACCCACTGGCGGAGCGGCACGCGCTCGACCGAGTGGCCGCCGCGCTCGCTCACGCCGCCGATCACCTCTTCGTTGGCCAGCACGGTGCCGAGGGCCGGGCACCAGTTGACGGTGATCTCGTCCTGGTAGGCGAGCCCTCGGTGGAAGAGCCGGAGGAAGGTCCACTGCGTCCAGCGCACGTACGCCGGATCGGTCGTGTCGACCTCGCGATCCCAGTCGTAGCTGAACCCGAGCATCTTCAGCTGGCGCCGGAAGGTGTCGATGTTCGCGGCCGTCGTCGCGCGCGGGTGGGTGCCGGTCTTGATCGCGTGCTGCTCGGCCGGCAGCCCGAACGCGTCCCAGCCCATCGGGTGGAGCACCCGATGCCCCGTCGCGCGGAGGTGGCGCGCCACGATGTCGCTCGCCGTGTACCCCTCGGGGTGCCCGACGTGCAGGCCCGCCCCCGCCGGATAGGGGAACATGTCGAGCACGTACGCCTTCGGCTTGGCCGGATCCTCGTCGGTGCGGAAGGTCTTCTCCCGCTCCCAGTAGGCCTGCCACTTGGGCTCGATCGCGCTCGGCTCGTAAGGGTCGCTCATGACCCGCGAGAGCTAGCACGCCCGCGGCGTCGGATCCTCCGCGGTTGGTCGCGACCCGGGATCCGTGAGTCGGCCTCTAGGGCGCTTCTTCGACCGTGCCCTCGGCGGGGCGCAGGCCGGCGCGCACGGTCTGGTTCCGATCGGCGGTCAGCTCGATGCGGCGGTCCTCGTAGCCCGGCGCGTGGATCTCGATGACGTGCTCGCCTCCCCGGCGCATCCGCATCGGGCTCGACGCGGGCAGGCCGTCGAGGCTCACCTGCGCTCCGGGCGGGAGGCCCTCCACCGTCACGCTCACCCAGGCCGGCCGGGTCGGCTCCGGATCGGCGCGCGGGTCCGGCGCGGCGATCGGCGCGGGATCGACCGGCACGTCGGCCCCCGGATCGGCGACCCAGCGCACCGCGAAGACCACCGCGACGAAGGCGAGGAGCGCCCCCGCGCCGAGGAGCCCGTAGCGGCGCCACGCCGGCGCCTCCGGCTCCGGCGGGCTCTCGAC
>JAEZBP010000469.1 GCA_023427125.1 Pseudomonadota bacterium
CCTGGGCGGGGGGCTCGACGCGCCGGTCGACCAGCCCGAGCAGCTCGTAGGTGCGGCGGTCTCCGTCGGTGTCGATCTCCACCGCCCACCCGTAGGGGTGGAAGTCGGTGCCGGTCGTCGGCTCGGCGTCCACGGGGATGCGGAAGAACGCGTGCTCGCGGTCCACCGCGAGGTAGAGCGCGGGGCGCGAGGCGTCGCCGACGACGTCGAGCTCGGCGTCGAGGGGCCCGTGGTCGCCGCGCGGATCGGAGGACGGACCGTCGCCGCAGAAGAGCACCCGCCACTCGTCGTCCGCCGGCCACGCCTGCGCGCTCGCGATCGACGGCGCGACCAGCAGAGAGAGCGCGATCAACGGAGCGGAGCGGAGTGACGGTAGGCCGACACCTGCGCCGTTTGCAGGCGTCGGGATGCCGTCACGCAGCGGAGCGACCCATGTGATCGCCCACGAAGCCACACATCGGAGTCTCGGCATGATGGTGCTCCTCAGTTCACGATGTGGAACTCGACGCGCCGGTTGCGGAAGCGACCGCGTGGCGTCCGGTTGCTGGCGATCGGGCGGGTCTCGCCGTAGCCGCGCGATCGCACCTGGCGCGGCGAGGCGCCGTGCTCGATCAAGTAGCGGCGCACGCTCGCGGCGCGCTGCCGCGAGAGCACCATGTTGCGGCGCGCGTCGCCCTCGCTGTCGGTGTGGCCCTCCACGCGGATGCGCATCTCCGGGTTCGCGTGCAGCACGCCGGCGACCTCGTTCAGCATCGGGTGGCTGCGCTCGAGGATCTCGTCGCTGCCGGTGCGGAAGTGCACGGCCTCGAAGGTCGTGATGCGCGTGCCCACCACCCGGATGCGATCGGGGCAGCCGTCGCCGTCATCGATTCCGTCGCGGGTCTCGGGCTCGTTCGGGCACTGGTCCTCGTGATCGAGCAGGCCGTCGCGATCGTTGTCGTCCTCGGGGCAGCCGTCGTGATCGCGGAAGCCGTCGCGGTCCTCGGCGCGGTTCGGGCAGCGGTCGCGCCGATCGGGCACGCCGTCGCCGTCGCGATCGCCGTCCGTCGCGCTCGGCACCGGGCGATAGGGGACGTTGTTGCCGAACGCGAGCGCGGCGCCAGCCCGGAAGTCGGGCGCGCCGACGCCCGGCCCGATGCCGCTTCCGCCGAAGAACGAGACGCGCCAGCTCTCGTTGAACCAGTGCTCGAGGCCGACGCGCGCCTCGGCCGGCGTGGTGGCCGGCGCGAAGAAGCCCTCGAAGGCGGTGGCGAAGCCGCCCTCGAGCAGCAGCGCGGTCTGCCAGCGCCCGCTCAGATCGAAGCGGAAGCCGAGCCGCGCGCCGGTCTCGTGGCCGCCGCGGTAGTCCACGAGCGTGACGGGGCTCTCGCGCACCAGCACGAAGGCGTTGATCAGGATCTCGACCGGCCCGACGCGCTGCAGGAACGCGACGGTCGGCCGCGCGCCCCAGCCGAGCGCGAGCATGTTGTCGTCGGCGTTGGTCGGAAAGAGCACCGGCACGTGGAAGGCGAGCGCGGTGTGCTCGGCGAGCCGGATGCGATAGGCGACGCGCAGCTGGAAGTCGCCGAGGGCCGTGCCCGGTGGGGCGGGGACGCCCGCGATCCGATCGCCGTCGCTGAAGAGCGTGACCGGCAGGAGCAGGCCGAATTCCAGGCCCTCCCACACCGCGAGGCTCGCCACGAGATCGGCGGCGAGCAGGTGCTCGACCGGCGCCGCGACCTGCTGGCCGCCGTCGTCGACGATCACCACCGGGTTCCACGCGTAGTGCGTGTGCAGCGCGACGTACGGCCAGAGCACGCGCCGCCGGTCGGCGCCCTCGGTCTCGAAGATGCCGTCCTCGGATCCCGCCGGGGCGAAGCGCTGTCCGCCGAGCCGCTGGGCCTCCGCGCCGCTCGAGAGCATCCACACCGTGAGCGCCAGGAGCACCGTGCTTGCTGTGCGCGCGCTTCGCGAGCGCGCGGGCCGAGCTACGCGGCACCGACCAGCGGGCGCTTTCCATCCCCGGTGTCCAGTCAGCCGGACCGCTCCGCTCGGCGTTCTCCGAGCGCCGCGCTTGCTGTGCGCGCGCTTCGCGAGCGCGCGGGCCGAGCTACGCGGCACCGACCAGCGGGCGCTTCCCATCCCCGGTGTCCAGTCCGCCGGACCGCTCCGCTCGGCGTTCTCCGTGCCGTGATCTCGCGGCGGCCTTTGAGCTCGCATGCCCGTGAGCGTCGCCGAATGTAGATGTCGAGTTCTGTCAGGCGAAGCCCCGCGGGGTCGATCGACGCGGCGGCGCCGGCCGCGGTACGCTCGCGCTTCGATGGAGCGCATCGCACGACTCGCTCTCGCCGCTCTGATGCTCGGCTGCGGCGAGCCGCGCTACGAGCCCTACGTGCCCGAGCCCGGGACGCCGGAGGCGATCGCCTACGAGGCGGGGCTGACGCGGCACCTCGGGGCGGCCGCGCCGATCGAGGACCGCGTCTCGGGCGACGTGACGACGTTCCGCTTCGATCCGGCCGACGGACCGATGTGCATGCGCGGGGCCGAGTTTCGCGCCTCGGTGCGCGAGACCGAGAGCGACGATCTGCTCATCTTCCTGCAGGGCGGAGGCGCGTGCTGGAGCGACTTCTGCCTGGCGGTGACGGCGGCGCCGGCCGGCATCCCGCGCACCGATCTCCTGCGCGCCACGCAGGACAACCCCCTGGGTGACTGGGACGTCCTCTACGTGCCCTACTGCGACGGCTCGCTCTTCGCGGGCGAGGCGGACGTCGACGAGGACGGCGACGGCGTGGCCGATCGCTTCCATCGCGGGCTCGCGAACCTCTCGGCCGCGCTCACGGTGGCGGCGCTGCGCTTCCCGAGGCCCCGGCGGATCGCGCTGGCGGGCAGCTCGGGCGGAGGCTTCGGGACGATCCTCGCGGCCTTCCTCGTGCGCTACGTCTACCCCGGCGTGCCGATCGACGTCTTGAACGACGCGGGCATCGGCGTGGTGCGCGGTGACGATCCGGCGTTCGTGGCGCGCATCCTCGACGAGCTCGGCGCGCGCGCCTTCATCCCCGACGACTGCGCGGGCTGCCTCGACGACGGCCACGTGACCGAGCTCGTGCGCTACCTGCTCGATCGCGATCCGCAGCTGCGCGTCGCGGCGATCTCCTCCTGGTACGACTACGTGATCTCGCAGGTCTTCTTGATGAGCACGCCGGAGGCGTTCTCGGAGGCGCTCGCCGCGGAGACCACGGCGCTCGCCGAGGCGCACCCCGATCGCTACCGGCGCTTCCTCTTCGACGGCGAGGCGCACACCGCGCTGCTCGGCGATGTGTCGGGCATCGTCGGCCGCGACCTCGGCGCGGTGGAGCTGCCGCCCGACGCGGTGACGTTGCTCGCGCGCGTCGAGATCGCGAGCATGTACGAGCTCTCGATCGACGGCGTGACCCTCTCGTCGTGGGTCGGCGCCATGGTGCGTGAGGATGACGCCGCGTGGCGCGACCTCGTCGAGCCGGCCGGCGAGCTGCCGCCGCTCGAGCCGTGATCCCGAGAGCGAAGCGGCTGACTGCGGCGTCGAGCCCCTCGAGGGACGAGCTCCCCGGTGAGGTCTTCGTGATCCGCCGTGCCCGCGCCTGATGAAAAGCGCCATGGTTCCGCGCGCTTGCGACGCAGCCGAGATCCCCCGCCTGCGGTGGCGTGCGGACCTGGTGGCGACAGCTGCATCGGGCCGCGGGAGCCCTCTCGACGCTGTGCACATGAGGCCGGCGCCTGTGCAGGGCGCTGCACGACGAGGGTGGCGTGCGAGCGCGGCGCGTGCGTGGGGCCTCGTGGCATGGCGCTCGCTGGGTGTGCCGCGCAGGAGACCACCAAACGTGCACACCCATCGCGTCATCATCCTCGGCTCCGTCGTGCTCTCGCTCGTCACCGCGACCGCGCACGCGCAGACCGGGCCGAGCCCCGCGCCTTCGGATGCGCTCGCTCCGCCGAACGCGCAGCCTCAGCCGTACGCGCAGCCCCAGCAATACGCGCAGCCTCAGCCGTACGCGCAGCCTCAGCCGTACGCGCAGCCGCAGCCGTACGCGCCGCCCCAGCCGTACGCGCAGCCTCAGTACGCGCAGCCCTATGCCCAGCCGAGCTACGGGTACGCTCCGGTGAGCCGCCGGAATCGCCCGGTGGTGGGCTATCGCAGCGAGACGCGGAGCCCGCCGGCGATCTGGGGCACCGGCCTCGGCCTCTTCCTCGCGGGGTACGTGCTCGACTTCGCGATCCTCACCCCCATCGCGAACGCGATCAGCATCGATCGCCCGGGCGCGAGCGAGCAGGACTCGTGGGCCTGGTCGCTCATCCCCATCGCGGGCCCGATCATCCAGCTCGCGATCGAGGCGCCGCACCCCGCGATCCCGATCATCACCGGCCTCATGCAGATCGGCGGCCTCGTGACCTTCATCGCCGGGCTCACGATGCAGGAGACGCGGCGGCTGCCGATCTACCAAGGCGACCCCGAGGACCCGAGCATGCTGCGGGTCGAGCTCGACGCCGGCCCGGTGCCCGGCGGCGGCCAGGCTCTCCTCACCCTCACCCACCTCTGACTCGGGATCGCGCTCGCGCCGCCCCTATCCGGCCCGGAGCTCGGCGTGGATCTCGGCGAGAAGCTCGAAGCTGCGCAGGCGCGCCTCGTGGTCGAAGATCTGCGAGGTGATGATCAGCTCGTCGGCGCCGGTGCGCTCGACGAACTCCACGAGCCCGCGCCGCACCGCGTCGCGGTCGCCGGCGACGGTGCACGAGAGCGCGTGCTCGAGGATCGCCCGATCCTGCGGGCCGAGCTCGTCCTCGTAGCCCTCGCGGGGCGGCGGCAGCTTGCCGGGGGTGCCGCGGCGCAGCGCGACGAACATCTGCTGCACCGAGCTCATCAGGAAGCGGGCCTCCTCGTCGCTCTCGGCCGCGAAGACGTTGAGCGCGAGCATCAGGTGGGGCTTGTCGAGCTGGAGTGAGGGACGGAAGCGCGCGCGGTAGATCGCGGCGGCCTCCTCCATCTGCGCCGGCGCGAAGTGCGAGGCGAACGCGTAGGGCAGGCCGAGGGCGGCCGCGAGCTGCGCGCCGAAGAGGCTCGAGCCGAGGATCCAGATCGGCACGTTCAGGCCGGCGCCCGGCACCGCCTGGATGCGCTGGCCGGGCTCGGCCGGGGCGAAGTAGCGCATCAGCTCCACCACGTCCTGCGGGAACGACTCGGCGCTCGACGCGAGGTCGCGGCGGAGCGCGCGGGCGGTGAGCTGGTCGGAGCCCGGCGCGCGGCCGAGGCCGAGATCGATGCGCCCGGGGTGGAGCGCCTCGAGCGTGCCGAACTGCTCGGCGATCACGAGCGGCGAGTGGTTCGGCAGCATGATCCCGCCGGCCCCGACCCGGATGGTCGAGGTCGCGCAGGCCACGTGCGCGATCACCACCGAAGTGGCGGCGCTGGCCACGCCCGCCAGGTTGTGGTGCTCGGCGAGCCAGAAGCGC
>JAEZBP010000478.1 GCA_023427125.1 Pseudomonadota bacterium
GGGGAGGGCTGCGGTCGAGCGGACCGGCGCTGCGCGCGTGGAGGTCCGCGCGCGACGGTCGCCGCGCGTTACGCCTTCTTCTTCTTCGTCTTGCTTCGCACGGCGTCCTTGAGGAGCTGCGCGATGCCGTCGTGGCGCTCGGCGGCGAGCGTGAGCGTGCGGGATGTGCCTTCCCAGCGCAGGTTCTGGCGCCTCACCGCGTCGTGCTCCGCCTTCGTGGTGCCCTTCGCGCCGCCCTTCTTCTCGCTGCGGGTGGCCAGCTTTCCCGCGAGGGCCTTCGCCCGATCGCGCAGCCGGGTGAGACGCGCGACGTCGACGCGGCGGCTGGCCAGCTCGGCGTGCGCCTCGGTGAGCGCGATGAGCGAGCTCGCGTCGCGCTCGATCTCCGCGCGGACCGCCTCCTGCGCCCGCGACGTCTGCTGCTTCTTCACCGTCGAGCCGTCCTCGAACGTCGTCGTGCGCACGGTGACCCGCGCCTCGTCCTTCAGGATCGCGTCGAGCTGGGCGATCAGCTCCTTCGGCGGCTCTTCCTGATCGGCGAGCGCCGCGCGAGCCGCCTTCACCGCGGCCATGATCAGCACGTACTCGCGCTGGACGCCGACGATCTCGTTCAGGAGATCGAGCGTCGCCGTCGTGCCCGCCCGCTGCGCGTCGGTCTGCGCGAGGTTGAGCGCCTCGGCGCGCGCGCCGTGATCGCGGATCGCCTGGAGATCTTCTTTGCTGCCGCTCGCCGCCTCGAACGCCGCGAGCATGTCCGGCGTATTCAGGATCAGATCCGCCGCGCGCGTCCTGGCTGCGGTTGCCCCGTCGAACTCCGCCATCTCTCTACCTCCCCTGGCCACGCACCCCGGTGACCAGCAATCGAACGATATCTGTCCATCGTCCGTGCGGTCAACCCCTTCTCCCCGTCGGATCGCGCCGCCGCGCGCGGGTCATCCTGGCGCTTGGACGCGGCGGTGGATGGCGCGGGCCCAGGGCGCGAAGCGAGGGTCGTCGGGGAGCGACTCGTGGCCGCCGAGGACGAGCGCGCCGCCGATCGGGATCAGGGCGGCGAAGACGTCGAGGGCGTCGCGCTGGCCGCGCGCGTCGAAGTAGGTGAACGCCATGTTGCGGCAGAGGACGAGCTCGAAGGGCCCGGGCGGCGGCGGATCGCGCCGCAGGTCGTGCTGCACAAAGCGGACCTCACGGGCGAGCGCGCGATCGAGCGCGAGCTCGCCGTCCTCCTCGTGGAACGCGGCCTCGATCCACGAATCCGGGAGCTCTCGGAGCGTGCCGCGCGGGTAGCGCGCGCGCTCGGCGCGGGCGAGCAGCGCGGCGTCGGCGTCGGTCGCCAGGATCGCGAGCGGCGCGCCCGGCGGGTCGAAGCGCTCGATCAGCGCGAGCGTGTAGGGCTCCTCGCCCGAGGCGCAGCCCGCGCTCCAGCAGCGGATCGCCCGCGCCCGCGTCGCGAGCTCCGGCAGCACCTCGCGCCTCAAGGCTTCGAAGACGCCGCGGTCGCGGCCAAATCGGCTGATGGTGACGCGCGAGAGCGCGTCGAGCGCGCGCCACTCGTCCTCGTGCTCCTCGAGGTAGCGGCGATAGGCGCCCAGGTCGGCGAGGCCGAGCGCGCGGTGGCGCCGCGCGATCCGCTTCAGGACCTGCGCGCGCGGGTTGCGAAAGCCCTCCCAGCGCAGGCCGAGCCGAGGGAGCGCCCATCGAAGAAACGCGACGCTCTCGTCCTCCCGGCCGCCCATGCGCGGAGCCTAGGGGCCCGGCGGCCGATCGTCGCGCGGCGCGCCGACGCGCGGGAGCGTCACGCGGAACGTCGAGCCTCTCTTCGGCTGGCTCTCGACCTCGACCCGGCCGCCGTGCGCCTCCACGATGCGGCGCACCACCGAGAGGCCGATGCCGAGGCCCGGCGCGACGTTCGGAGCTCGCCGCCGGAAGGGCGCGAAGAGGTCGCGCATCTCTTCGCGAGTCATCCCGATGCCGTGATCGCGCACCTCGAGCGCCGCGCCGCTCTCGCTCTCGCTCACCCGCACGTCGATGCGGCCGCCGCCGGGGGAGAACTTCATCGCGTTCGTCAGCAGGTTCGTGAGCACCTGATCCATGCGGACGGGATCGGCCTCGACCATCACCGCCCGGTCGGGCACCTCGAGGGTGATCGTGTGCGCCGGGAACACCGGCCCGTGGAGCGCGACGCACTCGCGCGCGCGCTCGACCAGATCGAGCGGCTCGGGCTTCATCTGAAGCTTCCCCCCTTCGATGAGCGTCGCGTCGAGGAGATCGTCCACCATGCGCGACATGCGATCGGTCTGCCGATCGAGCAGCGCGAGCGTGTGGCGCGCGCGCTCGGTGGCTTCGTGGCACTCGACGAGCGAGATCCCGGTCTTCATCGCGCCGAGGGGGTTGCGCAGATCGTGCGCGACGCCGGCGAGGTAGGCGAGCTGGCCGTCGCGCTGGGCGGCGATCGTGTCGGCCATGGCGTTGTAGGCGTGGGCCACCTCCTGCAGCTCGCGCGCACCCGCGGGGGGCGCGCGGGCGCCGACGTCGCCGGTGCGGAAGCGCTCGATGGCGCCGTGCAGCACGAGCAGCGGCTGCACGAACCACCGCCGCACGCCCCAGAGCGTGAAGACGAGCGCGCCGAACAAGAGCAGCGCGAGGGCGCCGCCGAGCACGTCGGAGAGGATCACCGCGCGGCCGATCTCCAGGTTGGCGTTCCGGACGTCTCGCTCGTGCAGCTCGCGGAGGCGGGTGAGCGAGTCGAGCGCGCGGTCGAGGTAGGGCGCCGTGGCGCGCGTGAGGGTCGTGATGTCGGAGCTCTCCGCCTCGCTCCGCTCGCGCTCTCGCAGGTAGGCATCGACCTGATCCGCGCTGAGCTCGGTCAGCGCGCGCTCGTGACGGTTGCCCGCGTTGGCGGTCGCTTGTGCGAGCGCGCGCTGCATCTGCCTGGCCTGGACGGTGCGCGCCTCGTCGAACGCCGGCTCGCGGGTGGCGACCCACTGATTGCTGAGGCGGCGGTGCGTCAGCAGCGCCACCTGGGCCTCGTTGACGAAGGCTTGGCTCTCCACCGCAGCGAAGCCCTCGTGGGTCGCCCGGCGTATCGCGTGGGAGCTCCAGAGGAGGATCGCGACGGTGGTCAGCGCGAGCACGCCGATCAGCAGAAGGGTGAGGGTCGAGAGCGTGCGGATGCTCTGCGCGGCCCGCACTCTGCGCTTCGACATGGCCTCGAGACGCCGCGCGTCCGAGGGCCGACGCCAAGCGAGCTCCATAGTGCCCGCCCGCGCAAGGCAGAGGCCCGAGATGATCGTGGGCGTTCGCCCGCTCGGGGCGGATGCATGTCGCCCCCTCTGCGGCGGCGCGCCGCGAGCGGCGACGCGCTCAATTGCGAGTGTTGTAGGCGCACGCCGTCGTGTGCCCATCCGACGCGACGCGAGGCGAGAGGGCGCGTCGCGCGGTCCGCGAGACCCTGCCGGCGTTCCCCGACCGAGGCGTCGAGGCAAGCTCGCCGCCCTCGGAGCGCCGAGCGGAGCGGTTCCGGCTGACTGAACACCGGGGATGGGTAGCGCCGACCGGACGGAAGCGCCGTGCAGCTCGATCCGCGCGCTCGCGAAGCGCGCGCCCAGCCAACACTGTCGCGAAATCACGGCGCTCGGGGAGCGCCGAGCGGAGCGGTTCCGGCTGACTGAACACCGGGGACGGGTAGCGCCGACCGGACGGAAGCGTCGTGCAGCTCGATCCGCGCGCTCGCGAAGCGCGCGCCCAGCCAACAGAGCGCGCGCAAGAGCCAGCTCAGCCCGAGAA
>JAEZBP010000491.1 GCA_023427125.1 Pseudomonadota bacterium
GCCCGGCCGATCGCCGGGCCCTCGCTCCCTCATCCGAAACGCCGGCCCGACCCCGAGCGCGAAGCGGGCGCTGGCCCGGGTGTGGCTGGGCGCGCCGGGATCCACGGGCACGCTCGCCGCGCCCGTCGCGACGACGTCCTCGGACGCGACCCGGAGCGCGAGGCGCCGGGGGGTGAGCGACGGGGACGCGCCGACCTCGAGGGTGCCGCCGAGCGCCTCCGCGGCCTCGCGCCAGCGCGCCTCGACGCCGCCCTGCCACTCCGCCGCGCGCTTCTGCGCGCGCAGCATCGACCCGGCGACGCCCACGAGGAGCGCGCCTGCCGCGCCGAGGGTCACGATCCACTCCACCTCGTGGTTGTGCATCCCGCGCCACGCGATCGCCAGCCTTGCGGCTATCCTCGCGCCGTGCGCGCACTCGGCTTCGTCGCTCGATCCCTCACCATCGGCCTCGCCGCCTCCCTCGCCCTCGTCACCTACGGGGCGGCGCGCCTCTTCGTCCGCGACGAAGACGTGCCTCGCCTGCGCGGGCGGCTGCTGCGGGCGCTGCTGAGCCGGCTCGGCGCGACCTTCATCAAGCTCGGGCAGGTGATGAGCACCCGGCCCGATCTCTTCGAGCCCGCGCTCATCGCCGAGCTGCGCGCGCTCCAGGATCGGCTGCCGGCGTTCGACGGCGCGCGGGCGCGACGGCAGATCGAGGCCGAGCTCGGCGCGCCGATCGGCGAGCTCTTTCGTACCTTCGAGGACGCGCCCGTCGCCGCCGCGAGCGTCGCGCAGGTCCACCGCGCCGTCTTGCACGACGGCGCCGAGGTCGCGGTCAAGGTGCTGCGGCCCGACGTCCGGCAGAAGACCGAGCGCGACGCGATCATTCTGCTCGCGCTCGCGCGCCTGGCCATGCGGCTCCACCCGCACGCGCGGCACGCGGATCTCGAGGGCCACCTCTCGCACTTCGTCGAGGGCATCCTCGCGCAGACCGATCTGCGCACCGAGGCCACGAACTACGCCACCATCCGCGCGAACTTCGAGGGCTTCCCAGGCGTGGTCTTCCCTCGCGTCCACCCCGCGCTCTCGGGCGAGCGGGTGATGACGATGGAGTTCGTGCGCGGCAAGAAGGTCGACGCCCTCGAGCGCGGCGAGCACCCGCACATCGCCGCCCGCCTGCGGACGGCGTTCCTCAAGATGCTCTTCGAGGACGGCTTCCTCCACGCCGACATGCACCCCGGCAACATGCTCGTCACCGACGACGGCACCATCGCGATCTTCGACGTGGGTCTGTGCAAGCAGCTCGGCGAGGAGCTGCTCGTCCAGTACATCGACTTCAACCGCTGCCTCGTGATGGGGACCACCGCCGACTACATGCGGCACCTGCGCACGTACCACTCGTACGCGGAGGGCTCGATCGACTGGAGCGCGCTCGAGCGCGACGTCGAGGCCTTCCGCGGCGAGTTCCACGGCAAGACCGCGAGCGACCTCGAGTTCGGCGCATTGATCGAGCGCGTCTTCGCGGTCGGCCGCCGCCACGGCATCCGCCCGGTCCCCGACATGACGCTGATGATGGTCGGCCTCGTGACCGCCGAGGGCATCGGCAAGCAGCTCGAGCCGACCAGCGATTCGTTCGGCGAGGTCGCCCGCTACCTCATGCCGATCCTCGCCCGCCGCGGGATGCTCCCCACCTCAGCGTGAGCGTCAGATCCCGAGCGCGCGCCGGAACGCTCGCACCGCCGCCGTGAGGCTCGTCCCAGGCGTGGCGTGGCGCGCCAGGAGCTCCAGATCGAGCGCGGGCAACGCGACGCTCCGAGGCGCCTCGACGTACGCGCCTTCATTCAGCCGATGCACCTGGATCACACCGGCGCGAAACACCCAGACCTCCGGGACGCCGAGGCCTCGGTACACCTCGAGCTTGTCGACGCGCCAGCGGCTGTGCACCACCTCGATCGCGAGGTCCGGGATGTCCTTCTTCGTCCCGAAGGAGTAGCTCTCGTCCGGCTCGAGGCCCCGCTGCGCGCGCTCCTCGCGGTACGTCGTCGAGCCCTGGACGTAGACCTCGATCCCCATCTCGACGCAGTAGACCTCGAGCAGGTGCCCGATCAGGCCCTTGCTCTCCTCGTGCTCGTTCGACGGGCTCATCAGCTCGAGCTCCCCCCGCAGATAGGTCAGCCTCAGGTGCGAGCCGCGCTCGTCCAGCGAGTCGCGGAGCGACACGTAGAGGTGCCAGGGCACATCGTGGATCACGAAGCGCTCCCCGCCGTCCTGCGGCGCTGCCGGAGCTGCGATGGCGCTCACCATGCGGGCAGGATAGCGCCCCGCGGGCGGTGCGGCAGCGGGTCAGCGCTCGCGCCGCCGGTCCGCTTCGCGCGCGTTCGCGGCGAGCTCGTCCTCCTCGTCCTCCTCCGCCTCGCGGACCTCGACGCGGGCGCGCACCGGCGTGCGCACGGCGTCGCGCACCAGCTCCTCGAGGTTGCTCGTCAGTCGGGCCAGCTCGCGCTCGCGGTAGCGCACGACCGAGCTGAACGCGGTGCGCACGACGCCGTACGTCAGCCCGGCGAACAGCGCGCCGCCGGCCGCCATGAAGGGAAGGCCGAGGGCCGCGCCGGTGACGAGGAGCGAGATGCCCACCCCTCCTCCGGCGCCGCCGACGACCCCGCCGAAGAGCCCGCCCGCGAGCGCGCCGAGGTGCTCGCGCACGTGGACGCGCGTGCGCCCGCCCCGCGTCGTGACCAGCACGTCGATGCGGCGCCCTCCCC
>JAEZBP010000526.1 GCA_023427125.1 Pseudomonadota bacterium
GACGTACGAAAGTACGTGGAGGAGCGCCTCCGGAGCGGAATCGTCCGAGCGGGAGCGCACGCAGTGCGCGGAGCCGGAGGATTCCGCGGAGGACGACGAGCACGCCGAAGGCGCGCGCAGTCAACGCCGCGGACGGGCCCGGATCGGCCGCGGGGCGACGGGAGACTTTGCGACAGTCTTTGAGCTGCTACGCTCTCGCGCATGGCGGAGGAGCTTTTCGAGCTCGAGCTCCTGGGCGGCCCGGTCGAGCGGCGCTTCCGCAGCCAGCGGCCCGACGTCGACGCGATGCCGTGGGGCACGCTCGATCCCAAGGCCTACCCCGCGCACCTCGTGAAGGCCGCGCGCACCGCGTGGACCCGCGCCGCGTTCCAGGAGTACCGCACCGGCACCGCGTGCGCGCTCACCGTCAAGGCGCTCATGGAGTGCCGCGCGCCGCTCGATCTGATCGCGATGGCCACCCGCTTTCCGCTCGACGAGCTCGTCCACGTCGAGCTCTGCTCGCGGCTCGCGATGGAGCTCGGCGGCGGGATCCCGATCATCCACGACCCCGAGCACATGATCATCGATCCGCTCCCCGACGTGGATCCGGTGCTGCGCTGCGCGGATCTGGTGGTGCGCTTCTTCTGCGTCGGCGAGGCGCTCTCGATCCCGATGCTGCGCGGCACCTGGCACGCGGCGCGGCACCCGCTGCCGAAGGCGGTGCTCGGCCGCATCGTCCGCGACGAGGCCGCGCACGGCGCGTTCGGCTGGCTCTTCCTCGACTGGGCGCTCCCGCTGATCGAGGAGCGCGATCGGGCGCGCCTGGCCGACGCCGCCGATGACACGATCGAGAAAGTCAAAGAGAATTGGCGATACCTGTCGGAGCAGCCCTCCGATCCGACCAGCGCGGTGCATGCGCTCGGCTGGATGAAGACGAACGACTACCTCGCGCTCGCCAACAAGAGCCTCGAGCGCAACGTCCTCGCGCCGCTCCGCAAGCGCGGCATCCCGATCCGCTCGCAGGTCGACGCGCCGGTCCAGCGCCCGTGACGCGCTCAGAGTGGGAGACCCGGCGTCGCGCAGCGATGCGGTGGGTCGATCGACCGGCCCCATCGCCCCGCGATGGGATCCGGGCTTGGGAGGAGGGCCCGCACGGGGGAGTCGCTGGCCCGCAGCCAGCCCCACTCAAGGCTCGTCGCTCGGGAGGATGACGGGCTCCTCCTCCCCGCTGCCGCGGTTCCTCGGAGCGGACTCGGTCGCCTCCTCGCGGGTGTGCCTCGCGCGCTCGCCGGGATCGGGCGAGGGGCTGAGCGGCTCGGGGTCCGACGCGCCGCGCACGTGGCGGCGCGAGCTGCCTCGCTCGATGCGATGCGCCTCCTCGAGCGAGTACTCGGACTGGCCGCCGAGCTCCTCCACCGAGGGTCGGTCGCGCTCCTCGCTGCCCTCGGGCTCGGGTCGCCTCTTCGGTCGAGGCTTGCTGGGTCGAGGCTTGCTCGACCGATCCTTCTTGCCTCGCTCCTGATCCACGCTCGCCATCGGGGTGCCTCCACGCTCGGGCGTCGCAACTCCTGGGCCGCCGCCGGCGCGCGGCGGCACGTACGATGCTGCGTCCGCCTCCGTGGCTGCGCTGAAGGAGCGGGTCGAATGAGCGGCTCGCTGCGCGAGCTCTTCTCCTTCGATGTGCACTCGCTCGCGACGCACTTCGCGATGCTCGCGCTCGCGTTCATCGTCACGCTGCCGGTCGGCTGGGATCAGGAGCGCTCCACCCGTGCCGCGGGGATCCGCACGTTCCCGCTCGTGGCGGTGGGCGCCGCGGCGTACGTCATCCTCGGCCGCGTCACGCTCGGCGACGACGCCGGCGCGCACTCCCGGCTCTTGCAAGGGCTGGTCACCGGCATCGGCTTCATCGGCGGCGGCGCGATCCTCAAGACGCGCGATCGGGTCCGCGGCACCGCTACCGCCGCGAGCCTCTGGAGCACCGCGGCGATCGGCGCGGCGGTGGCGTACGAGCAGATCGACGTCGCGATCCTCCTGAGCGCCATCAACTTCCTCGCGCTGCGCCTGCTGAGGCCGCTCCGACGCAGGATCAGCGGCGAAGACGATCGCCTCGGCGCGGTGGAGGACGCGCGCGGGGGCTCGAGCGAGCGAGACGGTCGCAGCTCGCCTCGCGGTGCCTAGCCATGGAGCGCGATGGGCTCTCGATCGGTGGCTCTCCTGCTCGTGATCTGCACCGCGTGCGGAGGGGCCGGCGTGCGTCGCTTCGCCGCGCAGCCGATCGTGTGGGACGACGACGACCGGCGCCCGTTCACGCCGGCGCCCGCGGCGCGCACCGAGCCGTACTTCTGGGACGCGATCGATCACCTCGTCTTCCGCCCCGTCTCCGAGCTGTGGACGTTCCAGCCGAGGCGCGAGGCGATCAACGTCAACGCGCTCGACGAGGTGCCCGACTCGAGCTGGTACGTGAACCGCCTCTCGCGGCGCGCGATGAGCAGCGAGGAGATCGCGCGCGGGGCGTGCGAGCCGGCGCCGATCGAGCCGCCCGCGCCCTGGCGGGTGCTCTCCGGCAAGCGGGACGGAGCGACGCCGGGCTTCGTCTTCGAGGACGCGCGCGGCGTGCGCTACCTGCTCAAGATCGATCGGTCGGGGCAGCCCGAGCAGGCGACGGCGGCCGATGCGATCGTCGCGGCCGTCTATCACGCCGCCGGCTATCACGTGCCGTGCAACCGTGTCGTCGGCTTCACCGAGGCGATGCTCACGCTCCATCCGGGCGCGCGCGCCCACGGCGAGCGGATGACGTGGAGCGATCTCGAGGCGGTGCTCGACGTCGCGGTGCGCCTCGAGGACGGCCGCTACCGCGCGGTCGTGAGCCGCTTCGTCGACGGGGAGCCGCTCGGGCCCTGGAGCTACCTCGGCACCCGCGAGGGCGATCCGAACGACGTCGTGCCGCACGAGGCGCGCCGCGAGCTGCGCGGCATGTTCGTCCTCAGCGCGTGGGTCAACCACTGGGACTCGCGCGACAACAACACGCTCTCGAGCTGGATCGAGGAGCGCAGCGGAGTGACGGGAGGCCGACACCTGCCGCCGTTCGCAGGTGTCGCGACCGCCGGCGCGGCGGGCCACGGCTACGTGCGCCACTACCTCGTCGACTTCGGCGAGAGCCTCGGCCTCATCGAGGGCGGCCTGCGTCGCGAGCTGCGCTTCGGGCACACGCAGTGGATGGACGCGCAGCACATCGTCGAGGACGCGCTCACGCTCGGCCTGCTCGCGCGCCCCTGGTCTCCGGAGGGCGGCGGGCGTCACGAGCTCGGGCCGGCCGGCGAGTCGCTCGGCTACTTCGACGATCATCCGTTCGCGCCGGATCAGTGGCGCCCCGACTACTGGAACGGCGCCTTCGAGCGGCACACCGAGCGGGACGCCGCGTGGATGGCCCGCATCATCGCGCGCTTCTCTCGCGAGGATGTCGAGGCGCTGGCGCAGCTCGGCCGCTACCGCGATCCCATCGCGACGCGAGAGCTCGTTCGCATCCTGCAGAGCCGTCGCCGCGCGATCCTCGAGCGCTACCTCACGCGGCTCTCGCCGCTGAGCGATCCGCGGCTCGAGGGCCGCGAGCTCTGCCTGACCGACCTCGCCTTGACCTCGCGCCTGCGCTGGCCCGACGAGCGCGCCTACACGAGCCGCGTGCTCGGCGGCGCGGCGCTCCCGGTGCGAGCCGAGGGCGCCGGCGTCGTCTGCGTGGGCATCCCCGAGCTCGATCGCGACTACCTGGTGCTCGAGCTGATCGCGTCGACGCGCGATCGCGAGACCACCCGACCGCTCCACGTCCACCTCGCGCGCACCCCGCGCGGACTCGCGCTGGTCGGCCTCGAGCGCGTCGGATGACGCCAAGAACGCCAAGAGCGCCAGAAGCTCGCTTGGCGCGCTCGGCGTCTTCGACCCCCGAGCGGAGCGGTTCCGGCTGACTGGGCACCGGGGAAGGGAAGCGCCAGCAAGTCGGTGCCGCGTAGCTC
>JAEZBP010000549.1 GCA_023427125.1 Pseudomonadota bacterium
GTCTCGTCGCGCCGCCTTGCGGCCGGCCCCGGCTCGATTGCGGGGCTCGGGCCGATTTCGCGACTGTCTTTCAGCGCGGAGACGACGGCGACGGTCGGCCGCGGGCAGGCGAGGTGGAGCTGATACCAGCCGATGTCCGCCCAGTAGACGCCGGCAGGGAGGACGCGCTCGGAGTCGAAGCACCGGACCGTCTCTGGCGCCTGCGCGGCGACCGGCGCGGTGAAGGTCAGCGCGAGGAGGATGGCGAGGGCGCGCACGGCGAAGGTACGCGGCGTGGCCAGTCCGTCTTCCTCGGGGACGGCGCGCGTTGACCGGTCGTCTCGCGCGGCTCTAGCATCTCGACCATGCGCTTCGCTTCGGTCCTCATCGCCGCTTCTCTGTTCGCGTGCGGCTCGCCGGCTCCCGCGATCGACGCGGGGCTCGACGCCGCGAGTCAGCGCGAGGACGGCTCCACCGAGCGCGACGCGGGCACCGAGGAGGACGACGCGGGGCCGGCGCCTTCGTGTCCGGGGACGCCGATCGAGCCTCTGCCCTTCGACTGCACGAGCAGCGAGCCGCCGACCCCGCTCGGCGAGCCGATCACCGCGCCCGATCGCACGTGGACGTGGGTGCCCTTCGACGACGCGTTCTGCATGGACGGCTCGAGCACCGGCATCGGCGTGAGCCTCAACCCCGACTCGGACCGAGTGGTGATCTTCCTCGAGGGCGGCGGCGCCTGCTTCGACACGTTCAGCTGCGGCACGGTGGCCAACTCGAACGGCTTCGACGAGCGCGACTTCGCCGCGATCGCCGGCCCGCTCGGGCGCGGGCTCTTCGCGCGCGACGACGACGACAACCCGCTGCGCGACGCGAGCTTCGTCTACGTGCCCTACTGCAGCGGCGACGTGCACGGCGGGAGCAACCCGGAGGGGCCCGGCGGCCGGATGCACGTCGGCTATCAGAACGTGACGGCGTACCTACGGCGGCTGATCCCGACGTTCACCGACGACGCCGGCATGAACGCCGCGCAGGTGCTCCTGATGGGGCGGAGCGCGGGCGGGCTCGGGGCGCTCGTGAACTTCGATCAGGTGCAGCGCGCGTTCGGCTGCACGCCCGTGCACATGCTCGACGACGCCGGCGCGGTGCTGAGCGACGAGTACTTGAAGCCTTGCTTGCAGGCGCGCGTGCGCGAGCGCTGGAACCTCGACGCCGCGATCCCGAGCGACTGCGCTGAGTGCTCGTGCCCGGGCGGCGGCGGGCTCTGGAACGTCTACCCCTACCTCGCGCGGCGCCACCCGGAGCGGCGCTTCGGGCTCATCAGCGCGATGGAGGACGCGACGTTCCGCCAGTTCTACGGCTACGGCTACTCACCCCGCTGCGACTTCCCGACGAACATGCCGGGCGCCGACTACGCCGCGGGGCTCACCGAGGTGCGCGAAGCCATGGCCGGCGACGCGAACTTCCACACGTTCTACGTCCCGGGCGACCAGCACACGTTCACCTATGGCGGCCTCGCGACCACCATCGGCGGCACCTCGCTGCTGACCTGGATCACCCAGCTCGTGAGCGGCGACGCCGCGTGGACCGACGTCGGGCCCTGAGCTTCCCGCCCTCGGATCGCGCGCTGGTAACTTCGGCGCCGGCTCACTACGATGGGCCGCCCTGAGCGACCGTTCAGCCTCGGAGCACGGAGAAGCAGATGAAGCGGAAGGTCAACGTCATCGGCGTCGGGATGGTGAAGTTCCAGAAGCCGGGCGCGAGCGACACCTACGACGTGATGGCGCAGGGCGCGGCGCGCGCGGCGCTCGAGGACGCGGGCGTCGAGTACCGCGAGGTCGAGCAGGCGTTCGCCGGCTACGTCTACGGCGACAGCACCTGCGGGCAGCGCGCGGTCTATGGCCTCGGCCTCACCGGCATCCCGGTCTTCAACGTGAACAACAACTGCTCGACCGGCTCGAGCGCGCTCATGCTGGGGAGGCAGGCCATCGAGGCGGGCGCCGAGTGCGTGCTCGTCGTCGGGTTCGAGCAGATGGAGCGCGGGGCGCTCGGCAGCAAGTGGGACGACCGCACGAACCCGCTCGACAAGCACGCGGGCGTGATGATGGACGTGCAGGGCTTCAACGCGGCGCCGCCGGCCGCCCAGATGTTCGGCGGCGCCGGGCGCGAGCACCGCTTCAAGCACGGCACGAAGAAGGAGACCTTCGCGAAGGTCAGCGTGAAGGCGCGCAAGCACGCGAGCCGAAACCCCTTCGCGCTCTTCAACCAGGAGGTCTCGCTCGAGGAGGTGCTCGCCAGCCCCGAGGTCTTCGATCCGCTCACCCGCTTCCAGTGCTGCCCGCCGACCTGCGGCGCGGCGGCCGCGGTCCTGTGCAGCGAGGACTTCGCGAAGCGGAAGGCGCTGTCCAATCCGGTGTGGATCGCCGCGCAGGCGATGACGACCGACTACGCGAGCAGCTTCGACGCCAGCTCGATGATCAAGATGGTCGGCTTCGACATGGCCAGGGAGTGCGCGAAGAAGGTCTACGAGCAGGCCGGCGTGGGCCCTCAGGACGTCGACGTGATCGAGCTGCACGACTGCTTCACGGCCAACGAGCTGTTGACCTACGAGGCGCTCGATCTGTGCGCCGAGGGCGAGGCCGAGAGGCTCGTCGAGGCGGGCGACAACACCTACGGCGGCAAGTGGGTCACGAACCCGAGCGGCGGCCTCTTGAGCAAGGGCCACCCGCTCGGCGCCACCGGCCTCGCGCAGTGCACCGAGCTGGTCTGGCAGCTGCGCGGCACCGCAGGAGACCGCCAGGTCGAGGGCGCGCGCGTCGCCCTCCAGCACAACCTCGGCCTCGGCGGCGCCTGCGTGATGACGATGTACCGCCGCGACTGAGGCTTCGCTCGGCTCAACGGCCGCAGCAGCGCTTGTGCTTGTGGCCGCTGCCGCAGGGGCAGGGGTCGTTACGGCCGACCCTCGCCTCGACTTTGCGCGGCGAGCGCTGCCTCGTGTAGTAGTTGCCCGCGAGGTACTTGGGGAGCCAGTAGGTCACCTCGTCGAGGTCGCTCCGCGGCATCAGGCGCTGCGCCCACTCCGCCGGCAGGAAGAGCTCCTCCGGCGCGGCGCCGATGATCGCCGGCAGGCCGAAGAGGGTCACGATGTGACCGCCGTCCGTGTCGTGATCGTAGAGGCTGAGGGGAGAGGCGAACCACGCGAGGCGCGCCACCTCGTCGGGGATGGCGGCGCAGGCCTCCGGGGACGGATCTTCTTCGCCCCCAACCCCCATCGCGGCGAAGCGCCGCGACTGCTCGAGGTAGAGGGCCTCGAAGTGCGCGGGCTCCTTCACCACCGCGCGCAGGATCTTCGCCCATGCGACCGCCAGGCGCTCACGCGCGGCCCTCCGCTCGTCGTCGGTCTCGCGCTCGCGCGTGGTCATCGCCTTGAGCGCCTCGGCGCGCAGCTTCTCCGAGCGCAGCGCCAGCGAGGCGAGCGCCACCTCGCGATAGAGGCGGTGGACGAGCGTGTAGCTGCGGGTGTCGGCCTTCACCGCGGCCAGCGCCGGCTTGCCGCCCTGCGCCACGAACCACAGCGCGCGCGCCACGTGCAGGAGCGTCCCCCACTCGTAGGTGAGCGACGCGATCCCGTGCACGATGCCGGCGTGCTTCGGGTCCTGGGCCTCGCCGCGCGCGAGAACCTCGCGGACGCGGTTCGACGACACGAGCACGATCAGGTGCGCGATCGTCCACGCGGCTCGGCCGAACGCCATGACGACCTCGCGCTGCTTGCGGCTGAGCCGCTGCGGCGTCTCGAGGCGATAGGTCGCGAGACCCTCTCTCGCGTCGATGAGCGACTCGCACAGATCGAGGAGCACCACGACGCAGTCCCGCTCGATCAGCGGCTGCATCCGCAGCAACACGGTGGCGTCTTCGCGGGCGAAGCGCGCCCCCTGCTGCTGCATGCGGCGATACGCGAGCGAGGCCTGCCCGTCGGCGCCCGACTCGCGCAAGCGCCGCACGCGCGCGAGCTCGTCGCGCATGCGCTGCACGCGGCTGGCGGCGACGGCGAGGCGCTCACGCGTGAGCACGGGCAGGCCGGTCGGGCGCATCCCCGC
>JAEZBP010000576.1 GCA_023427125.1 Pseudomonadota bacterium
CCCCTGCACGCCGCGCGGCTGCATGCGCCTCCTCGCGGCGAGCGGCGTTGAGCTCGCCGGCGCGACTGCGATCGTGATCGGCCGGAGCAACCTCGTCGGCAAGCCGATCGCGCAGATGCTCCTCGCCGAGCACTGCACCGTCACGATGGCCCACTCGCGCACCAAGGAGCTCGCCGATCAGGTGCGGCGCGCCGACATCGTCATCGCGGCGGTCGGCCGGCCGAAGCTCGTGCGCGGCGAGGGGATCAAGGAGGGCGCGGTCGTCATCGACGTCGGCATCAACCGCACGGCGGACGGCGCGCTCGTCGGCGACGTCGACTTCGAGGAGGCGAGCGCCCGCGCGGGCTGGATCACGCCGGTGCCCGGCGGCGTGGGCCCGATGACGATCGCGATGCTGCTCGCGAACACGGTCGAGGCTGCGTTCCGGCGCGCCGAGCTCGGCGGCGGCCCGGTCGTCGTCGAAGAGGAGTGAGAGCGAGCGGGCGGAGGTAGACTCGCGGCGCTTCGGCGTAGAGCGAGCATGTACCCCGCGAGCCCCGAGACCTTCTGCGAGAGGTGCGGCGCCAGCGCGCCGACCCGCAACGCCTTCTTCATCCGCCACATCGGGCTGCTCGTCCTCTTCATCCACTCGCACGTTCGCGGGCGGATGTGCCGCCGGTGCCTCGACTCGGCGTTCCTCGTCAACACGGGGATCACCGCGGTCTTCGGCTGGTGGGGGATCATCTCGTTCTTCGTCACGTGCATCGCGCTGCCCGTGAACATCATCCAGTACCTGATGGCGCTCTCGCTGCCGCGGGTGCTGGATCCGCTCTCGGCCGGGCCGAGCGTGGACGCACCGTACGGCGCGCCCGCCGAGCCGCGAGCGAAGAGCAAGACGCCGCTCCTGGTGGCCGGCCTCATCCTCGCGCCCATCGCGCTCTGCTGCGTCGGGATGATCGGCGTCGGGGCGTACGCTGGGGTCAAGAGCAGCGCGCTGAGCGCGGTCGGTGAGGCCTGCAACGGCGCGCCGATCGCGAGCGCCGCGCCGTACGTGCCCGGCGGGACGGGGAGGGTGGTCGTCTTCGAGCAGACGGGCCGGGCCGTCACGGTGAGCTACGACCTCCTGCCGGACGTGTACACGACGGGCATGGCCGAGGACGCGCAGCTCGTGCTCTGCCTCGAGCCGGAGGCGACCACCTTGATCGAGACCTGCCCCTATCTCACCAGCGCCGGCATGGCGAGCGTCGAGCGCTACCGCTCGAGCCGGCGCGCGCGCCTGGTGGTGGCGCGGACGGGAGTGGAGCTCGCGAGCGAGGAGCTCACGGGCGCCGACCCGCAGGCATGCGCCGCCGAAGCCAGCTTCTACGGCAGCGGGTCCGTCCGCTTCGAGGGCGGTCACGTCGGCCCGAGCGAGCTCGCCGCCTTCGTCGACCGCACCGCGCGTTGAGCCTCGACGGCTACTCGAGCAGCTGCGCGAGGATCCGGTCGAGCTCGTCGTAGCTCGAGTAGCTGACGACCAGCTTGCCCTTGCCCTTCTTGTCGTCGACCGCGACGCGGGCGCCGAGGGCCTTGCTGAGGCGGCTCTCGAGGTCCTTCACGTTCACGCTCTTCGACTTCGGCTCGGGCTTGGTCGCGCTCGCGCCGCGGGCCGCCGCGCGGACCTGGCGCTCCGTCTCGCGCACGCTCCAGCCCTTCTTCACCGCCTCCTGCGCGAGCAGCTTGATGCTCGCCGCGTCGGGCGCCCCGAGGAGCGCGCGGCCGTGGCCCTCGCTCAGCCGGCCATCCTCGAGCATCCCGAGCACGGGGGCCGGCAGCTTCAGGAGCCGCAGCGCGTTGGCGACCGTCGAGCGATCCTTGCCGACGCGCTTCGCGACCGTCTCCTGCGAGTGGCCGTGGTCCTCGACGAGGCGATGGAACGCGCGCGCGGTCTCCAGCGGGTTGAGATCCTCGCGCTGCAGGTTCTCGACGAGCGCGGCCTCGAACGCCTCCTCCGTCGAGAGCTCGCGCACGAAGACCGGCACCTCCTTGAGCCCCGCGCGCTGCGCGGCGCGCCAGCGGCGCTCACCGGCGACGATCTCGAAGCCGCCCTTCGCCCGCTTGCGGACGAGGATCGGCTCGAGCACGCCGAGCTCCGCGATCGACGCGGCCAGCTCGGTCAGCGCTGCCTCGTCGAAGCGCGTGCGGGGCTGTGCGCGGTTCGGGTGCACGTCCTCGATCCCCGCCACGAAGCCCTGGGCGCCGCCGCCCCCGCTCTTCGCGGGCGCTGCCGGCAAGAGCCCATCGAGGCCCCGGCCGAGCCTCCGTGCCTTCGGTTCGGTCATCGTCATGCGGCCTCGTCGAGCAGCTCACGGGCGAGGTTGAGGTAGCCGTGGCTGCCCCGCGAGCTCGCGTCGTAGAGGATCACCGGCTTGCCGTGCGAGGGCGCCTCGGCGAGCCGGATGTTGCGAGGGATGGTCGTCTCGTACACGTGGAAGTGCCGGCGGACCTCGTCCGCGACCTCGCGCGCGAGGTTGCTGCGCGGATCCCACATCGTGAGCAGCACACCCTGCAGGGAGAGGTTCGCGTTCAGGCCGCTGCGGATGCGCTCGATGGTGCCGGTCAGGTCGCTCAGCCCCTCGAGCGCGTAGTACTCGCACTGCATCGGCACGAGCACCGAGTCGGCCGCGACGAGCGCGTTGATCGTGAGCAGGCCGAGCGAAGGCGGGCAGTCGATCAGCACGTAGTCGTAGAGGTCGCGGTGCGCCTCGAGCGCCGTGCGCAGCCGCTCGAAGCGCGCGGGAGCCTCGACCAGCTCGACGGCGGCCGCCGCGAGATCCGGCGAGGAGGGCGCGAGCGTCAGCGCCGCGAGATCGGTCTCGACCATGATGTCCGCGAGGCTCGCCTCGCCGAGGAGGAGGTCGTAGGTGCTGCGCTCGACGGTGCGCGGCGAGGTGCCGAGGCCGCTCGTGGCGTTGCCCTGCGGGTCGAGGTCGATGAGGAGCACGCGCTGCTCGGCCACCGCCAGCGAAGCCGCGAGGTTCACGGCCGTCGTCGTCTTTCCGACTCCGCCTTTTTGGTTGGCGATCGCGACCACCTTGCCCATCGAACCCGCCTCGCTCCGAGGCGCCCGGGATACCAGGAGGGGGCCTCCTGAGCAATGCGCGTGTTCGCTCGGCGTGCGTTGGCGCCCGCTTCGCTGGCGTGCGCCGACCTTCGCCGATTTTTGTCCTCCGCTTTTTTGGAGGCGTCGAGGGCCAGTGGTAGAAGGTGCTCAGATGTAGGACGAGGTGGGCAGAGGTGGCAACCAGAACGACTCGACGAGACGATCCGTCGCGACCGCTCGCGGCGGCTCTGAGCTGCTCGACGGAGCTCCCGCCGGGAGCGCGCCGGGTGCTCGAAGGAGTCTTCTGGGTGACCTCCCGCCCGCCGCGCGGGTCCGTCGTGCCGTTTCCGGGTGCGCGGGCCCTCTTGCCCGAACCCCCGAAGAGAGAGGCTTGAACCACATGTCGCGAGCAAGGCAGTACCGGTCCATGGAGGAGTTCGAGCGCGAGGAGATCCGCTCGCACGTGAAGCTGGGATGGTCGCTCGACGACCTCTACCAAGAGGCCAACCTCGATCGGCGCGACTACGACCCCGACGCCGAGCCGGCGGAGCTGCGCTTCGATCCGTGAGCACAGGCCCACTCGACTGACGAGCGCGCGCGCGTCCCACCCCGCGCGGGCGCGCCCCGCCTGCCCCGTCCCCCCGTGCGCGGCCGGCCCCCCCCGGGCCCCGG